>JBKJNG010000163.1:0-2949 GCA_046596065.1 Phnomibacter sp.
GTTGAATAAACCCTCAGCGTTAGATCTGCATGTATGTCTGAAAATTTTGTAATCACCCAAAAATAAGAGTCGTTGGCGTGAGAAACCATCATTGAACCCGCACTCATGGCCAGCATGGTAAACAATTTTCCTGTTTCAGTATCCAGTCGCAGCACAGGCAGCATGGGCATTATAATTGAAGCGGCGGTAATAATGGCTACGGTGGAAGATCCCTGTGCTGTTTTCAGGATGAAGGCAATCAAAAACGGAATAGCAAGACCAAAGCCTGTTTTACTTAGGGCAATGCCGGCAACGGCCCCAATTCCTGTTTCTTTAATAATCATTCCAAACATACCTCCAGCAGCTGTAATAATCAGTATAGGACCAGCTTTTTCCAGGGCGGTTTCAAAAACAGTATTAATGGTTTCCATTTTTTTATTCCGCAGCAGTAGCAGTGCCAATACAACGCCTGTAAGTAAAGCAATTACGGGTTGGCCGGTAAAAACAAAAAACTTAAACAATGGGTTTAAAGAGCCAGGGCCCATGATATCCAGTGCAGAACCGATAGCTATTAAAATAAGCGGCATCACAACCGGTAAAAAAGATAAAATGGCCGGCGGGTAACTTCGATCGGCTTCGTTTAGTGGAATGCCAGTTTCCGGCGCTGGTAAATATGACTTTTTATTCGTCATTAGCTTCACCCAAAAATAACCGGCAATAAACCCGGGAATAGCAAATAAAATACTCAAAATAACAAGGTTGCCGAGATTGGCCTTCAGTATGCCCGCGGCAGCAAGCGCACCGGGGTGGGTGGGAATTAAGCAGTGAACCGATAGCAACGCACAACCTAACACGCCCGCCATTAACGGCATGGCAGTTCGTGTTTTAGCGCTGAATGATTTCGCCAACCCGCTCAGGATAATAAATCCTGAATCACAAAAAATAGACATGCCGGCAATAAAACCTGTAATGCCCAATGCAGCTACTGCATTGCGTTCACCGGTTTTTGATAGAATAAACTTTGCCATGGTAACAGCGGCCCCGGTAATATCCAGTATAATGGCAATTACAGCACCCAGTATGATCAGGAAGCCTGTCGACGCCATGGTGTTGCCAAAACCTTCTTTCATGATCCTGATTACGTCCTTAGCGGGCATTACAGCCATAGCCAGGAAAAGCGATACGAGGAAAAGCGAAACAAATGCATTCAGTTTCCATTTGGAAGTAAGCAGGATAATAGCGGCGATACTTATAATAACCAATGCTGATAATGCTATCGTGCTCATATTGCCGAACAAGATAGGTAAATGAAAGAAAAAGTCTGTAGCTAACAGTATTGCTATCGGCTATCATCGTTTTCATTTAGTGATCTTTGCATTGGTGCAGGAAAAAAGGTAGGGAAAGGACCCGCAGCCATAGAGAGAGTTACTACTGCGAAAAATCCAACAGTCCCGATAGCCATCGGAATGCAGCCAAACAAGCGTCTCATATAAGCCATTGAAATAATTTTAGACATCTTCCACGGCTCATTTAGTTGTGGCATGGATATTTTATATTTATCACTTCAAATGATTTAAGGCATATGATTTCATTAAATGTTAACCAGAAGGCATACCAAGTGGGTGCAGACCCGAACATGCCGTTATTGTGGGTAATTAGAGATCTCATTGGTCTCACGGGAACCAAATACGGTTGTGGCGTTGCTCAATGCGGTGCCTGTGTGGTTCACCTGAACGGAGAAGCCGTACGTTCCTGCGTTACAAAAGTAAGCCGTGCCGAAGGGCAACTGGTTGTAACGATCGAGGGCTTGTCCGAAAAAAATGATCATCCCTTACAATTGGCATGGCAACAAATAGACGTGCCGCAATGCGGCTATTGCCATTCCGGTCAGTTGATGTCTGCCGCAGTATTGCTAAGAGAAAATCCAGATCCTACAGACGAGGATATAGATAATGCAATGGCTGGAAATATTTGCCGTTGTGGTACTTATCTGCGCATACGTAAAGGCATTCATTTAGCAGCAGACATGCAACGAAAATCCGGTAACGGTTAGATGATTTTTGTCGTGTAAAATTTTCTTGTTCGATAGGATAAGAACCGGGTATTACATTCTATCATATTGATCTCCTGATACAAAAAAAGATGTACTGTTTAAACGCATTTCAAAATATGAAACAACATTTGGAAATGAAACGAAATTATTTTTTCCCGGTAAAAACGATTACCGCGTTGATTATTATTCTTTCAATAATCGGGATTACGGTATCCGGTTTTAAGGGTAAGGATATTGTTGCAGGCGGGTATGAAGAGTCGGCAGAAAATAAAAGCGACAGTGTAGAATCTGTGATAGCTTTTATGAGTGTTTATAAAGTGCTTATGAGCCCGCGCTGTATGAACTGTCATCCCAAAGGAGATGTTCCGCTGCAAGGGGACGACAGCCACCTGCATACCATGTTTCCTAAGCGGGGTAAAGATGGCAAGGGGCTTTATGCCATGAAATGTACCAATTGCCATCAGCCGGAAAATACGCCTGGAATACATACACCGCCTGGCAATCCAAACTGGCATTTGCCACCGGCAGATATGAAAATGGTATTCCAGGGAAGAACTGCTCGTCAATTAGCCAAACAGCTAATGGATCCGAAGCAAAACGGTAATAAGAGTAAGGAACAGTTAATTGCACATGCGCATGATGCGCTGGTTGTAGCGGCGTGGTCGCCGGGAGAAGGCCGTACACTTCCACCGATGACTCACGAAGCGTTTACAAAAGCGTGGGTTACATGGATTCAAAAAGGTGCTTATGCCCCAAAGCAATAGTTTTTTATGAACAGCTAAATGGTTAGCTGATTCATTAGCAACAGAATAAATTTCTATAAAAAAATAACAGCACTAAGAATAGCATTGCTATTTGTTGTGCGTTTTAATACTTAGCAATTATGAGTACAAAAACTGTTTCCAGGAGAAATTTCC
>JBKJNG010000336.1:0-4644 GCA_046596065.1 Phnomibacter sp.
GTTGAAAACACAGCACTAAAAGCCGGCGACCTGATATTAATTAAAACCGGCGAACAGGTGCCCATGGATAGTAAAATTTTATGGGGTGAAGCAGAGGTAAATGAAGCCATCATTACCGGTGAAAGCATACCAGTTTGCAAAACCAAAAACGATATATTGATTGGTGGAAGCGTGCTGGTAAACGGCACGGTGAAATGTTATGTGAGCGCTGTTGGAAAAGATACTGTGATGAGCAGCATTGTGGAATTGATGAAGAAAGCGCAAACCGAAAAACCACCAGTGCAAAAACTAGCCGACAGGACTAGCGCGGTTTTTGTTCCCGCCGTTTTGATTATTGCATTACTAACGCTGTTGGGGAACATATTTTTGGGCGGTTATGATTTTAAAGAAAGCATGATAAGAAGTGTAGCCGTACTTGTAATTGCCTGCCCTTGTGCCATGGGCCTTGCAACACCAGCCGCTATTGCAGTTGGGCTAAGCCGTGCTGCAAAACATGGCATCCTTTATACGGATATAAGCCGCATGGAATTGTTTCGGAATGTGAAGCAAATTGTATTTGATAAAACCGGCACTTTAACCACCGGCCGGTTTGCCATTGCAGGTTTTAAAGCTTTAACAGAGAGCGAAAACGATTTTAAAAAGATTGTTTTTTCATTGGAAAAATTCTCTGGTCACCCGATTGCAAAAAGCATTGCCGGCGCCTGGAAAACCACTGAAATAATTAAATGGAAAAAAATTGAAGAAGTAAAAGGCCTGGGAATGAAAGGGCTGGATAAAGAAGGAAATGAATACTGGATCGGTTCACAAAAAATAAATGAAACCATTGTAGCTGATGGACATAATTTATATGTGACCAAAAATGGTGAACTAGCTGGCTGGGTTGATATTGAAGACGAGATAAGACCGGAAGCAAAAGAGATTATCCGCTTTTGTAAAGCAAAAGGCATCAAGACGATTTTATTGAGCGGCGACAATTATTCGAAATGTAAAAAGGTTGCTGACGAAATTGGTCTTGACGAAGTAATTGCAGAACAAACACCTGTTCAAAAACTGGAAAAAATAGAAGCGCTATGTAAAGTAACGACAACCGTTATGGTTGGAGATGGCATAAACGATGCCCCTGCACTTGCAAAAGCAACCATCAGCATTTCTTTATCAGAAGCATCGAACCTTGCCATACAAAGTGCATCGGTTGTACTAACAAACAACGGGCTTAAAAATTTACCCATAGCAATGATGCTAGGCAAGCAAACTTACAATACGGTTAAAAGCAACTTATTCTGGGCTTTCTTTTATAACATTATTGCCATTCCGGTAGCCGCTCTGGGTTTTCTTCATCCAGCATTCAGTGCTTTGGTTATGGGCGGTAGCGATGTGGTATTGGCAGCTAACAGTTTATGGCTGGGCATAAAAAAGCTGAAGTAATAAGATCATCTTAGCTTTTTAAAATGCTCATTAGGGCACCTCTAAGCACCCCTGATACCGCGTTACGCCAATTTCATAACCTCCTCAATTACATCAGTAAACTCCGGGGTTATAAAATTGGCAGGCCTTGTCTGAGGAGTTTTTGGAGATGCCCTTTAGCCTATTTCATACCATTCTTTCTTTTTCTTAATTGTTACCAGCGCTACCACTGCGGCTGATACAAGGATAGCCCCGCCAACAGCCCACCAATTTAGTTTGGCCGCTTTGTATTTTGCCGGCACATAAATAACTCCGCTGGCGTCTGCAACAGCAGGTTCATCAATATACCTACCTGTTGACGGTACTGATTCTTCATAAAAATTTACATACAGGTCATATAATTCCTGCCGCATTTCATCACCACTCATGGGTTTGCCATGGCCGGTTGCAATTGTCATAGGATTTAAAATGGCCAGTTGCTCAATCGATTGATATGCCGCGTCCCAATCGTAAGTAAAGTAGGCGGGCGGTCGCGAAACTTTTTCCTTTTGCATTATGACTGCCAATGCCGATTCCTGGTTAGTGGTAACAAATGCATCACCTGCTATCAACAGTCTATCCGATTCACGAAACAAACTGATATGCCCGGGCGCATGGCCCGGCGTGTGTATGTATTTCCATTCGTTCAAAAAAGGAACAACACCGTCTTCGGGCAAAACACTTAACAACGATTCGATATTAATTGGTTTATTGGGATATACACTGGCAACCCATGCTATCAAACCACCGCCAACAGTTGCATCAGCTGGCGGGTAAGCCGATTTCCCCATTAGATAGGGCAGTTCCATGTAATGCGCATAAACTGGTACTTTCCAGTCTTGCACAAGTTTGCCGATGGATCCTACATGATCAAAATGCCCATGTGTTAGAATGATGGCTTCAGGTGGTGTATCGCCAAACAGCTCATTTGCCATTTTCTTGATTTTTTGGGCCGATGATTTTAGACCTGCATCAATTAATACCCAACTGTTATCGTTGGCATTGCGAATCATATAAATGTTTACAAAAACATCTTTCATGCCCCATACATCCTCGGCCACATCAAAATAAATATGGTGTGTTGAACTGGTACTGATATTGTTCATAGCATTTTTTTTATCTTAAGTGATTAAATTTTATTATTCATCAACTTTTATAAAAGCATGCCAGTAAACGAACCGAGCCGCCAAGTATTTAGCCAAGGTTTTCTAAAACTGCTAAACGCACCCCAACCACATGCAGAAAAAAAATAGGGATAAATAAGCCACACAAATGAATAAAAAAGAAACAGCTTAACCCTGCAAGCACAAAAAAAGGCCGCCCGTTAAGACAGCCTTAATTATAAGTAAGCAAATTTATTTAATGATGGTGATTGTCTGTTACCGCTATTGGCTTCAGGCGAATAATATGCAGTACATGCAACACCTTCATTACCTGGAAAGTAAGATCAAACTCGAACCATTTACGGGCGAAGTTTGGGTTAGTGCCATCGTTATGATGATTGTTCTGAAATAATTCACCCATCAGGAATACGCCCCAGGGTGTAGAATTTTTAGAATGATCGCCAACCTTATAATTGCGGTAACCATATTTGTGACCACACCAGTTAACTATTGCCCCTTGTATTGGACCCATAAAAAAATGAACAGGCAATAAAAGATACCAGTACCAAGCTGGTGCAAAAGCAATATAAAATCCCACGTAGGCAAGCGCAAACATTACACGTGTGATAAGACTGTTACCGAGCTTGTCCAGCTTATCCCATGAGGGTAAATAATCTTTTGTAAACTGTGGATCAGGCTTTGAGACACCCGCATTGAAATTGTCATAAATGATGTATGTATGCTTCATCATCTGGACCACGTCTTTAAAGAAGTGTGGTGAATGCGGATCTTTCTCAGTATCGCTATACACATGGTGCATGCGGTGCATTACAGCATAAGCTTTTGGAACCAGGTAAGAGGAACCCTGCAGGAACCAGGTTGAAAAGTAAAAGACTTTTTCCCAGTTTTTACTGGTAGTGTACATTTGATGAGATGCGTACCTGTGAAGGAAAAACGTATGTACAAAAAGCGACAAAAACCAATGAGCGAAGAAAAAAATGAGAACAGGAACCATGAATGATAAAATTGAAACTAAAGAATAGCCGATGCTATTTAGGTCGGCGAATATACACGCAAACTTTTTAAGGCATCTCAACTGTAGGCAGCCGCAGACTTTAGAAATTTGAATACAGTTAACATCCCTGTACTTATTATTGTTCGCTGATCCT
This sequence comes from Phnomibacter sp., assembly GCA_046596065.1. Taxonomy (GTDB): domain Bacteria; phylum Bacteroidota; class Bacteroidia; order Chitinophagales; family Chitinophagaceae; genus Phnomibacter. The sequence continues at coordinate 3,716 of JBKJNG010000336.1, forward strand.
TGATTTTAAGTTTTTGAATGCTAGTGTTTATTCCCCTTAAACTGTTATTTAGAAAGGGTTTCGGCAGATTGAAAAAGAAAGCTTCTTTTTACCAACCCAGCCATACATCTTTAACATTATCAATCGAGAAAAAGCTGTTTTATGGTAAAGTTTATGGTTAAATAACGCAGAAATTTTATCTTTTTTGCAAAAGCCGAACAAGGTTTACATGCTAAACATTCAACATTTACTCAAACAATATTTTGGCTACGACCAGTTTCGTCCCTTACAGGAAGACATTATAAATGCTGTACTTGCGGGTAAAGATGTGCTGGCATTATTACCAACCGGTGGGGGAAAATCGGTATGCTACCAAATACCTGCTTTGGCGCAGGATGGCATTTGCCTGGTAATTACCCCCCTGATTGCTTTAATGAAAGACCAGGTAAGCCAGCTTCGTAAAAGAAATATTTCTGCCCTTAGTATTTATAGCGGCATGGCATTTTACGAGGTTAAAAAAGCGCTGCAGAATGCCACAAGCGGAAATTTTAAATTCCTTTTTGTTTCACCGGAAAGGCTTCAGACAAAATTGTTTTTGGAATACCTGCCTGCTATGCCCATCAATTTAATTGCGGTGGATGAGGCGCATTGTATTTCTCAATGGGGTTACGATTTCAGGCCGCCTTACCTGCAAATTGCATTGATCCGCGAAGAGTTGCGTGGTGTACCTGTGCTGGCGCTAACCGCATCCGCCACAAGGGATGTGCAGGAAGATATCTGCCAAAGGCTCCATTTTTCTGAACTAAATATTTTCAGGCAATCCTTTGAAAAACCCAACCTGTCATTCAGCGGTTTTAATACACCTCATAAAATAAACAAGCTGTACGATGTGTTGAAAAATGTACCTGGTACCGCGTTGGTTTATGTAAGAAACCGGCGTAAAACAAAAG
>JBKJNG010000508.1:0-7470 GCA_046596065.1 Phnomibacter sp.
TTAAACGCTGGTCTTTCTGTTACTTTTTAATGTAACTAAAAATAAATATGATTATGAAAAAGTATAAGTATTTGTATGTGCTGCTGCCACTTTTAATCACGGCAGTAGTATCCTGTAAAAAAGATTTCTTGAATGTTACACCAAAAGACAAATATTCCGATGAAACCGTTTGGAAAGACCCTTCGCTTATCCAGGCGTTTCTAAATAACGTTTATGCGGGTATTCCTCATGGGTTTAGCAATATCATGTTGTCGTCTATCGTGGATGAATCAGTTTATAACGCTCAGTTTGGCGAACAGAATGTGGTAAAAAGTCTAATGACACCAAGCGATCTTTCAGTATTTGATGTTGGTTTCTGGACGGCTAACAGGCAACGTTATATTAACTGGGTTAGCGTGTACAAATATGTAAGGGCAACGAATGTGTTTCTTGAAAAAATTGGCACAGCCCCAATCGAGAATGCAAGCGTAAAAAGTGCTATGACGGGTGAGGCTCATTTTTTGAGGGCTTACCTCTACCAAAACCTTGTTACCATTTATGGCGGCGTTCCCATCATAACAAAACCTTACGGACTTGCAGATGATTTTGCAGTTCCAAGGGACACTTATGAAAATACCATAAAGTTCATAGTTGGGGAACTTGATTCAGCGGCAGAGCTTTTGCCATTAAAACAATCTGGTGATAATATCGGACGTCCAACAAAGGGAGCTGCCTTAGCATTAAAGGCAAGAGTGCTATTATATGCAGCCAGTGACTTTGCTAATAGTGGTGCATCATGGGCCGGGGGTCTTGAGAAAGAATTGGTTGGATATGTTGGAGGTGACAGAGCGGCACGCTGGAAAGCAGCAAAAGACGCGGCTAAAGTGGTTATGGACCTGGGTGAATATAGCCTTTACAAAGAGGGTGGCGCTGCAACAGCTGCAGAAGCAGCTAAAAACTACGGTGAAATCTTTTTGTCTCATGCAACGTCGGAAGATATTTTCCTGAGGTATTTTACACCTAGTACCAGCGAGAGCTGGGATGGTTATAACCCAGGATTATACAACAATCCAAACGGTTGGCATGGATGGGGTAGTAACTGCCCAACCGGCCAGATGGTAGATGCTTTTGAAATGAAAGATGGTACCAAGTTCGACTGGACGAATCCTGCTCACAGGGCCGCTCCTTACGTAGACCGGGATCCACGTTTGTATGCTACAATCAATTTTGATGGTGAAAAATGGCGCCCAAGAAATGATAACGCAGCTATAAGCCGCGATCCCGTAGGAATTGTACAGACCGGTTATTATAAAAAACCGGATGGAAGTATCGTTGCTGGTTTAGATACCCGTAACAGTATTCTTGAAGACTGGAACGGAACATATACCAGTTATTTCCTGAAGAAATTTATTGATCCAACCATTGAAGCCCAGTTCGTAAAACAAGATCTGCCTTGGCGCTTCATCCGCTTTACAGAAGTTGTAATGAATTATGCAGAAGCTTGTATGGCTCTGGGTGAAGAAGCAGAAGCGAAAATTTGGTTGAATAAAATCAGGAAACGTGCAGGTATGCCGGACATCACCGAATCAGGAACCGCACTCAGAGATCGCTATCGTAACGAACGCAGGATAGAACTGTCTTTTGAAGATCATCGCTTCTTTGATGTACGCCGCTGGATGATTGCAGACCAGGGATATACAGATGCACAAGCAGTTGAAATAGTTTATCCTGCTGATGCAAGCGGAAATCCAACAGGGCCTCCTACTTACAGCCCAACAGGCTACCCAAGTTTAAGAGACCCAGGTAACAAAGTGGGTATTGCCCAGCAAAGAGCCTGGTTACCAAGATTCTACCTGGTTCCCATTCAAACCAGTGAATTAAATAAAAACAATAAGCTGGTACAGAATCCCTTGTATTAATAGTTAACCGATCATACTTTTTAAAAAGGTGGAGGCATTTGCCTCCACCTTTTTAATTAAAAACACTTAAAATGCTGAAAGGAATAATGATTGTTTACTGCGTGCTGATGTTTTGTTGCACTGCAAAAGCACAAAACAGCGGGCGCATACAGTTTGATGATGACTGGAAGTTTTACCGGGGTGCAGCACAGGGAGCAGAACAACCTGCATTCGACGATGCTGATTGGCGTAAAATCGATCTTCCCCACGATTGGAGCATCGAAGACCTGCCGGGAACAACTTCACCGTTTAACCGCAATGCCATCAGCCAGGTAAGCGGTGGTTTTACTACAGGTGGTACGGGCTGGTATCGTAAAAATTTTACAGTTTCGCCAACCGATAAAGGCAAAAAAACACAGCTGGTGTTTGATGGCGTTTACATGAATGCTGATGTATGGATAAATGGAAAATCGTTGGGCAATCATTCTTATGGTTACACGAGTTTTGTTTTCGATATAACGCCATATGTGAGCTGGGATGCTCCAAATACTATTGCGGTTGAAGTTAAAAATGAAGGACAGAACAGCAGGTGGTATGCAGGCTCGGGTATTTACCGGCATGTATGGTTACAAACGCTGGAACCTATACATACAACCCAATGGGGAAGCTTTATTACTACACCTGTTATTAAAGTCAATACAGCTACCGTCACGTGTAAAACATCGGTGGTAAATGAGCGTGATAACAGCGCAGATGTAATTGTAAAAACGACGATCATAAATGCTGCTGGAGTTAAAGTCGCAAGCATAGAAAAAAAAGAAATGATCGCTGCAAAACAAACGCTGGAATATAAACTGGATGCGCTGGTTGCTAATCCACAGCTATGGAGCTGCGAAACGCCAGTTTTGTACCAGGCAATAACAAGTATTTATAACAACGGCAGCTTGTTAAGCACAGACACGGCAAGCTTCGGCATTCGTACAATTTCGTTTGATGTCACGAACGGCTTTCAGCTAAATGGGAAAACCGTAAAGATGAAAGGGGGCTGTTTTCACCACGACAACGGGCCGCTTGGTTCAAAAGCATATGACCGGGCGGAAGAACGCAAAGTGGAACTGCTGAAAGCAAGCGGTTACAATGCCATCCGGTGCAGCCATAACCCACCCAGCCCGGCATTTTTAGCGGCCTGCGACCGCCTGGGTATGCTCATCATCGATGAGTCGTTCGATATGTGGAATTATGGCAAGAACCCCTACGATTATCATTTGTATTTTAAAGACTGGTGGAAAAGAGATATTGAAAGCATGGTGCTTCGCGACCGCAATCATCCATCAATAATTCTTTGGAGCATCGGTAATGAAATTCCCGAAAGGGGCGATTCGCTTGGCGTGGCAACCGCAAAACTGCTGGCAGATTATATAAGAGGTTTAGATAATACCCGCCCAATCACATCGGCTGTAAATGGCCTCAATCCTGATAAAGATCCTTATTTCGCCCAACTGGATGTAGCTGGTTATAACTATGCAGCGGGCGGCGATCATGGTAAGGAAAGCATTTACCGTGAAGATCATGCACGTGTACCGACAAGAATAATAGTGGGCCTGGAATCGTATCCACTTGAAGCTTTTGGCGCCTGGATGGATGTTGTAAATAATCCTTACGTGATTGGCGACTTTGTTTGGACGGCTTTCGATTATATCGGGGAAGCCAGTATTGGCTGGCTGGGATATTTTCAAAACCAAAATTTTTACCCCTGGAATCTTGCGTTTTGCGGGGATATTGATATTTGTGGCTGGAAACGACCCCAATCTTATTACCGAGATGCGCTTTGGATGGATGGCCAGCTTTCAATATTCGTTAAGCCGCCAGTTCCTTCCTTTGTTGAAAATCCAAAAAGAGAATCCTGGTCTAAATGGCATTGGCTGGATGCGGTTTCTAACTGGAACTGGGCCGGTAACGAGAACACGCCGATTGAGGTCACCACCTATTCATCCTGCGCCACAACCGAACTATTTTTAAACGGCAAATCACTCGGCAAGAAGCCAACAAACCGGGCATCTAAGTACATGGCCAGCTGGCAGGTACCCTACCAGCCCGGTGAGCTAAAAGCAATTGGCTATGATGCAAAAAACAAAATGGTGAATAATGCCATTTTAAAAACGGCCGCTGAGGTAACTCAAATAAAACTAACGAGTGACAAGCAGGCTATTAAAGCCGACAACCAGGATCTCGTTTACATTACCGTTGAATTGCTCGATGCCAACGGTAATCGTAACCCGCTTGCAGAGAACGCAGTTGAATTTTCGGTGGATGGTCCCGCAAGCATTGCTGGTGTAGGCAACGCTAATCCTCGCAGCCTGGAAGGCTACCAGCAACCAAAAAGAAATGCATGGCAGGGAAGATGTTTGGTGATCTTAAAGGCTGGAAAATCATTGGGTAAAATATCTCTAACAGCTAATGTGGCAGGTATGAAACCTGTTTCCATATCGATAGATGCGGTTCCTTTACCAAACCATCGCTAAGCGTAACCATTTGTTTTATTTCAATCAATTTTTAAAGATGCAGTTCACAATTAATCAGCAACCAAGTGTTTTGAGGTGCTGTTCTATTTTTCTTTTATTGGTTTTGCAGGGGTGTAACAATACAGATAATACGAAGCCGGCCAAAGCTGATACATTAACCGAAGTTCAGAAACATTTGCCGGAGAATTCGCTTCGCGGCCTCACTGTTTTTGATGGCCTGGAAGTTAAAACCGTCGCCACCGAACCCATGCTGAAGAATCCAACCAATATGGACGTGGATGAACGTGGCCGGATTTGGATCACCGAAGCTTATAACTACCGCCCGGAAATAAACGGTAACCCTGTAAATGAAAAGGGCGACCGGATCATGATTCTCGAGGATACAAACGGTGATGGTAAAGCAGATTCCGCGAAAGTATTTTACCAGGGGCCCGAGATCAATGCGCCGCTTGGCGTTTGTGTGCTGGGCAACCGGGTACTCATTTCTCAAAGCCCATACGTGTGGGCTTTTTATGATGATAACGGAGATGATAAGGCTGACAGGAAAGAGATCCTGTTCCAGGGAATGGGTGGCGAACAGCACGACCATGGTATGCACACTTTCACGTTCGGCCCCGATGGTAAATTGTATTTCAATTTTGGTAACGAAGGCAAAACGTTGAAAGACAAAAACGGTAAAACTGTTCTCGACCAGGATGGTGAAGAAATTGGTCCCAAAAAATATACGATGGGCATGGTATTCCGTTGCAATCCCGATGGGTCGCAGGTGGAATGTCTTGGTCAGAATTTCAGGAATAACTACGAGTTGGCCGTTGATAGCTACGGCGCCATGTGGCAGAGCGATAATGATGATGATGGAAATAAAGGGGTACGTATCAACTACGTGTTGGATTACGGTAACTACGGCTACCGCGACGAAATGACTGGCGCAGGCTGGCAGGCGAGCCGCACCAATATGGAAGATTCCATTCCTTTTCGCCATTGGCATTTGAATGATCCCGGTGTAGTGCCTAACCTCTTGCAAACCGGCGCTGGCTCACCAACCGGTATGGTGATTTACGAGGGAAACTTATTACCAGCCGACGTACAAAATCAAATCATTCACGCTGACCCGGGACCGAACGTGGTGCGTTCCTATACCGTAAAAAAAGCAGGGGCAGGGTATACGGCTGAGATCGTCAATTTATTGAAGGGAGAAAATGACCAATGGTTTCGGCCAGCCGATATCTGTGTCGCCCCGGATGGTTCACTGATCATTGCTGACTGGTACGATCCGGGTGTGGGTGGTCACCAGGCTGGGGATCAGCAAAAAGGCCGTATTTACCGTTTGGCACCAAAAGGTGCGGCGTTTAAAATTCCTGTACAAGATTATTCATCATCCGCGGGTGCTGTAATTGCGCTGCAAAACCCCAACCTTGCGGTAAGGCGCCACGCGTTTTTAACCCTGCAGCAAATGGGGCAGGCAGCCGTGCCGGAGCTTGAAAAGCTTTGGCAATCTACCGCTAATCAACGCATGCGGGCAAGAGCCTTTTGGGTATTGGTTAAAATGCCGGGCGGAGAAAAGTATCTCAGCGCTGCGGTGAAAGATGCGAATCCTGATATCAGGATGATGGCCATTCGGGCGGCGAGGCAGTTGCAAAAAGAACTCATTACAACTGTTAGCCAACTGGCGAATGATGCTGACCCGCAGGTACGCCGTGAATGTGCCATTGCGTTAAGGCATAACAAAGCGCCGGAAGCAGCCACTCTCTGGGCAACGCTTGCCAGCCTGCATGATGGCAACGACCGCTGGTATCTTGAAGCGCTTGGCATTGGAGCAGACCGCCAATGGGATAAGTATTTCTTCGCTTATCTTGAGAAAGTACCAGACCCGCTGCAAACTGCTGCAGGAAGAGATATTGTTTGGCGGGCCCGAACGGATAAGGCTGTTCCAATGCTCGCTAAAATGGCTGGCGATGAACAAACCCCACTCGCATCAAGGTTAAAATATTTTCGGGCATTTGATTTTAACGCAGGTCCTGCGAAGTCACCATTGTTGTTAGCAATGTTGGAAAGAAACAAAGGCAAAGACATTTCTTTCAGTAAACTGGTCTTACACCATTTGGATGCAAAAACGGTTCAACGATCTGCTATCGCTAAAGCAGCTGTGAGAGAAGTGCTTGATTCGGTAGCGGGTACCGATGACTACCTCGAATTGGTTAGGCGGTACGAATTGAAGGCTGAAAATCCTGCTTTGCTAGAATTAGCTATTGACAAAAAAGACGAGTCGTTAGGCCGTAATGCTGCAACGCTTTTGCTGGAGTTTTCCGGTGGAAGTCTTGTAAAGCAAGTGATTGCAGGAAAAGATACGGCCCGGGCTAACAGCATAATGCGGGCGATGCGCAGCGTTGGCAGCACAGAATCTATCGGCACGCTTGAAACGGTGGCGCTCTCAACAAAATACCCGCAGCCAATACGTGAAAATGCAGCCTTGAATTTAGGTGGCAGCCAGGGTGGTGAAGACCGTGTGGTGGAATTGCTGGCGGCTAAAAAAGTACCTGCGGAACTGATTCCGCCCATGGTGAATGGCGTAAAAGGTGCCTGGCGGAAGGCTGTCTATACCAAGGCCAGCAGTTATTTGCCTGGCGGCGGCGTTGTTGCAAAGGCTGCTAAAGAGCCAACCGTGGCAGATCTTGCTTCCTACGTGTCGAACAGTGCCAATGGAAAAGCGGTTTTTGAGCGGGGTTGCCTCGTTTGTCACCAGGTAAATGGAAAAGGTTACGATTTTGGTCCTAAGCTGTCTGAAATTGGCTCTAAACTGCCAAGAGAGGCCCTTCTCGATGCTATAGTACATCCTTCCAAAGGAATCAGCTTTGGTTTTGAGACGCAACAGCTCAGCATGAAGGATGGATCAACCCTCACCGGGATCATATCGAGCAAAACGGAAACTGATATTGACCTGAAGTACCCTGGCGGCACCATCCAAAAACTGAAGACGAGTGATGTGAAGTCAATCAAAGAATTGCCTGAGTCTATGATGCCTGCTAACCAGCATGTCGGATAGCTCCTGTTGATTCATTGTCTCATGCAGG
>JBKJNG010000593.1:0-6777 GCA_046596065.1 Phnomibacter sp.
GAAAACATTGAAGCAAGAATGTTTCGACATAATAATTCAGGAAGCAAGTCCACTAAAAAGGAAAATAAAACTGGATAAGCCCTACGAGAACTACGTCTTCATGTTGTCAGCCGATTCACAAATTTTAGTGCAAGGGTATGGCTCAAATTTACAGGGAAAAGTTTGGGATATTGTAAGCTGTAAGGCAAAGGATTTAACGGACACATTCAACAGAATTTAACCTGAAGCAGATGTCATTTCTTTAAACCATTTAAGTGATAAATCTGAAGGATGGGCTAAGCGAATGTTCGTTTTCGGAAATCAAGCGTATCAACGGAAAACAGATGGGAGCATGGTGCCGGTTTTTAACGGAGCCAGCTTAAATATAAGTGTTGTAGCATTTTCTTCTGATGGTAAATTAATTGCAGCAAATGGAGGACAAGTCGGGAAGGGAATAAACATTCTGGATGCCAATGATAAAATTCTCGATTCAATTAAAAATACAGGAAACACTCCGGTTGGTATTGAATTTTCACCCGATAGTAAAATGTTGTTGGTAAGGCAGTCAAACCTTTTACAACTGTACGAAATTAAAATTTTAAAGCAGCCGGCAGGAGTGGCGTATCATTTGGATACTGCTCCGCAGGAATTGCGCTACTCGTATTATGCACTTCAAACAGTCAAAATTTCATCTGATAGCAAAAGTATTTTGGGGAGTTGTAAATCAGGTGTTCAGCAGATCATACTTTTATATCTTTATAATGACGATATATTCAGGTATAATTTATTTTCCCAATTTAAATGTCCCGGGAGCGCACAAACTTCAGCAGTTTTTTCTAAAAATGAATGCGGGATATTGTCCTCGTCAGATAAAATCAGGTTATGGAAAATGCCCGCCAGGCAATCAGAATCACTGACGTTAAATACCAAATCAGAAGCTGTGTCGGCTATTGAGCACGATAAAGAAAATAATTTATATAACGTATACACTTATAAAAATAACATCTTGAAATTTGACGATGGTTTGATTTTGAAGGCTTACAATACTTTAGGGACTGAGGGCCAAATAGAATCAGCCAGGTTGCGGTTAATTGCTTTTCTGCCAACGAAATGGGTCTATGTTATCTCAGAAGACAGTAAAGTGAAAATATACAATAAAAAAGTGCCACTAAAGGCTTTTCCAAATGAATTTAGCTTTGACGAATTTACCAATGAGCAGCGAAAAAAATATGGCCTATATAAAAATGAATAAAATCACAATTGAGTTTATTATTCCCATAAAATGTAGGATCAAACAGTTCTAAAGAGCAGCAATCCGGCTTGACCAAACGATTAACCAGATCCGACGACCTGGGCCAAACTCGATCCAGGGACGTTTAATTATTTTGATGCAAATCATCAGATTTGCAGCGCTCCATTAAAATTCTGGTAAGGCTACAAGTCATATTGCCATTAAAGTCATCAGACGTTTAAAATTTTATACTGATGCATTCATTAGTTTAAGGAAGCTACTGATTTTGTCCGCCTATTCTTGTTTTACTCAATTCTGATATTATCTTGTAGCTGCATGCCAGGTTGAATATCTGACCTGGTTTATTACCAAATTAAACCTTCAAGTTATGCCAAGTCTGCAACAGCATTTAGCACCCACCAGTCCCAAGCGTATCCTTTCCCTCGATGGAGGTGGCATCCGGGGAGCTCTCACACTAGGCTTCCTGCAAGAAATGGAAGATGTGTTACGCAAGCAAAACGGTGATCGCCCTGACTTTCGACTTTGCGATTATTTTGATTTGATTGGAGGTACCAGCACGGGTTCCATTATTGCTGCCTGCCTCGCAATTGGTAAATCCGTGACTGAGATTAAGGAAATGTATTTTGAACTCGGCGGAAAAATATTCGCTAAAAAGTACAAGTGGTGGAACATATTTGAGACCGGGAAAGCTCTGCATGCAGGCTATGATCATGTCCCGCTTGAAAACGAGTTAAAAGCTGCTTTTGGAGCCATTAAGCTTGGGGGCGAACAGATAAAAACCGGGTTATGCATTGTAGCAAAAAGAGCCGATACCAATAGCGTGTGGCCATTGATCAATCACCCGCAGGGTAAATATTATGACTCCGTATTGGGCAACAATAAAGACATTGATCTATGGAAAGCAGTGCGGGCAAGTTCGGCCGCACCAACTTATTTTTTGCCACAAACCATCGAAGTAGGAGGCGATCTTCCGGCGGCAGCATTTGTAGATGGCGGCGTAAGCATGGCCAATAATCCTTCATTACAATTGTTGATGGTAGCTACACTCAAAGGCTTTCCTTTTCACTGGAAAACGGGTGTGGATAATCTGCTGGTTATTTCTGTAGGCACAGGCATGAGCAGGTTGACCAGTCTGCCAGAAAAGATCGAAGCAAACAATTTACTGCACTGGGCCCAACAGATACCTGATATGCTAATGCAGGATGCAAGCTGGAACAACCAGGCCATCCTGCAATGGATGTCGCACAGTAATACCTGCTGGTCTATTGATGGCGAGATTGGTGATTTAAGTGAGGATTGTGTAACAGGTGACGACAAGTCAAAAGCCTTACTTACCTATCAACGATATAACCTTTGGCTGGATAGGCCCACCCTCAGGGAATTAATGAATAAGGATTTAACGCAGGAAAAGGTGGATGATCTTGTAGAGATGAGCAATGCTGGCAACCGCTATGAATTATTTGACATTGGGAAGGCTGCGGCTGAGAAAGGCGCCAAAGTGAATGAGTTAGTTTGTGCTACCCCGGTACTTATATCTCATTTCCCTGAATCATTTAAACTGTAGCCAATGCCTGAACCTGCTGCGATCGCTAACGTTCATCAGCCGCTTTGCTTTATCATCATGCCCTTTAACAAGAAAAAAGATGCAGAGGGCAACGAGATAGATTTTGATGAAGTTTATAAAAAGTTGATTCATCCGGCTATCATCAAAGCCGGTATGCAACCAATTCGTGCAGATGAAGAAACTGTGAATGGCATTATTCATAAACCCATGTATGAACGGTTGATTCTTTGCGATTACGCAGTGGCAGACCTTACCACCGCCAATGCCAATGTATTTTATGAGATAGGCATTCGCCATGCTGTAAAACCCTTCACCACCATTAACATTTTCGCTGCGGGAAGTAAGCTGCCGTTTGATCTCAATGCAGTTCGATGCCTTCCTTATGGCTATGATAAAGACAAACAACTAACTAATGTTGACAAGGATATTGAGAACCTTACAAATCAATTAAAGCGCGCCAAAACACAGAAAACCACAGATAGTCCTGTTTACCAGCTGGTGGATGGTATTTCATTTCAAAATAGTGCAGCCCACCAGAAAACCGATATATTTAGGGATGAGGTTGAGTACAACACAAAGCTGAAACAAAAACTGGCTGAAGCCAGAAAAACGCCCGGTACAAAGGAAGACAGGATCAACGCGGTTGATGCCATTTTGAACAGTGTTGTTCTGGAAAATGAAGAAACAGGTGTATTGATCGATATCATGTTATCATACCGCTCACTAGGCGCTTTTGATAAAATGATCGCATTTATTCAATCGGTGCCGGCCCATGTGCAAAATACCGTAATGGTGCAGGAGCAATTGGGTTTTGCACTTAACAGGATTGACAAAAAAGATGAAGCGATAGAAGTGCTTGAAAATGTTTTAAAAACCAATGGGCCGGGCAGCGAGACGTATGGCATATTGGGAAGAGTATACAAAGATCTCTTTCACAAAGCACTGGAAGAAAATAATGAACTAAAGGCTGACGGTTATCTTGACAAAGCCCTTGAAACCTACCAAAAAGGTTTTGAAGCCGATTGGCGGGACGCCTACCCGGGTATCAATGCGGTAACATTATTAGGTTTGAAAGGAGATACGGCTGCTATTTCAAAACTTGCCCCGGTAGTTGAATATTCAGTTACCCGAAAAATGGCTGATAAGACACCCGACTATTGGGATTACGCCACCTTATTCGAGCTGGCTGTAATAGAAAATGATGAAGCCAAAGCAAAGCGCAATTTGCAAAAGGCATTGACCTGCCCTATTGAACGCGACTGGATGTTTGATACCTCCATTAACAACTTAAGGTTGCTCCATCGCTTCCGCGGAAAACGAAACGAGGATTTGGAAATAACGGGTAAGATGATTGGCTATTTGGAGAGCCAGAAAAAGGGATAGGAGTGATGTTAATTTATGTTATGGGAGACCCTATTCAACCTTCTCCTCCCATTTAGGGTTTAGCAAATGCCCCTGCGCCTGTAGCAGTGTTCTTAGCTTACCAATCTGTCCATCAAAAGCTTCCATCATCCAGTTGTAATGTTCAATAGCGGCGGATTCCGCCTTGGCTTTTTTATAATTCTCAAATTCACCCAATCCAAAATGTGCTTCGGCCTTATTAATAAGGATCCAGAATTTTTGTTCATCAAAAAAACCCTGTCTTTCTTCTTTGTCTGCATCGTCCATCGGGGTTTCGGTTGCTTCCCGTTTTGTGATATCGGCCCAGTCCTTGTCGCATAAATACAACACCCGCTTTCTTGTATAATTCGCATAAATAAGATCGGCAATCACTTCCTCTGTACTGGTACAAAGAGTGGAATCTGCCCGAAGGTTTAGTGAGTATGCCAGATTGATGGCATTATAACGGTTATTAAGCAAATAATAACCACGCTGAAAATAAAGAATAGCGTCGTTTAAGTGATCGATACCTGCACCCGCCTCATAAAGTTTTTTTTCAATAGCGCCTGCCTGGGAAACTGTTTCCGGGTCATTTGTGTGGGCAAGGTCTAATTGTCCTAACAATTCAAGGGCATTATTTAATGCTGTTATCTTATCCGGGAGTTGTGCTTTGTAGGTGGTTAATGCAAGCCGTTGAACCAGGTAAGAGTCATTATTGACAACACTGTTGCCAGATTCATTGTTGCCAATAATCAGGGCAGATTCAAACAATCCTTTAGCTTTCACAAATTTACTGTTCGCCAGGGCTGTCTCCGCTTCTTCAGTAATTAGTGAGAGCGCTTTGCCTTTTACTTCTTGCTGTGTAGAAGCCTCCGGCCAGGCGGATTCCTTAGCCACCTTTTCGAGTGTTGCTTTTAGCGATGGCGGTACAAGTTGATTGAGATAGGTGTATACCGGGCTGTCCGGTTCCTGCTTATCCAGCACTTCCTGTAATACATTGCCCAACTCGATGCGAAAACGCTCTACCTCTTCATAGTCTATGGCATCTCCAAGATGTGTGTAACTGGTTATCTTAATATGGTTCAGATCAAAAGGATATACCAGCTTATTCTCTGAAATAACAATCGTGGTAAAGGGTCGCAAAGCATGCCTGATGCCAAGTTCATAAAACGCATTTACATTGGCCGTCGAAAGATCAGCAATCACCACGTCTGCGTTTAACAGTTCCTGGTACATTGGCAGGTCGATGGTTCCCGAATGTCTTATCTCATCGGCCCGCACACATTCAACCCCTTTAGCCTCAACTACTGGTTTTATCAGCAATCGATAGGACTTATTCAGATCGAGTTTTCTGCCGGTGGCGTAATCAGTCTTGATTCCAAATCCCATTACTACAAAACATCTTTTTTTCATGGATTAGGCCGTTTTAGTATAAATGGAAAAGAAACAGGTACGGTCTGTGGCTTGCTTTCCGTGACCCGTTCAAAAAAGTCAATTAATGTAACTATAATAATCAACAATGTTTGTCGCTTATAAAAATAAGCGATCGCTTGCTTTTTTTAAAACTTCGGATATTTTTAAAGTGATGTAATACCTGCTTGGTTAATTTAAATCGTGTCGTGAGGGCAACTATTACCAAATCGAAGGACATTGTGGAAGAAAGAGATCTGATTTATTAAATTGATGGGTAGTCGAAAACGATACGCACAATGCCGTTAAAGTAAAAGCCATGGCTTTGAAATTAGTAATTTTTTTCATTTGAAAACCAATCAATTATATGTTTCAGACTCAAAAAGTAAAATACTGTGTATCAGTCATTATTTCCAGGCGTTTTGAGTTTTCAAAATAGCATGCTATTTTACAAGCAGAACAAATACCGGGTTTATTGGCATTCAAATATGCATCGTTTATCGTAAGGCTCTTTATTGAAACGGCACTTGCTGATACTGTTAAAGGAAGCAGCTTTTTATATTAATAATTAAGTTTATTAAGCGTTACACAACATAAACACATCCTATGAAAATTAATACGTTCCGTATCCGCGGTGAAGAGCAGTCTGCATCTTCTAACATTGGTGAAACTGATCAATTGGAATTAAAAAATGTGTATGTTATTGGCAGTGCTACCCGTGGTGAAGTTGAAACACATGAAATAAAGTTGAGTGATTCTGACATCGTAGAGTTTGAATTTGAAGATGGAACGGTTTGGATAAGCAGCCCGGATACTATCGGCGAAGTGTTTCAGGATGCATCGCAGCAAATGCGTGGCGTTATTAACGACACGGGAATTTTTGAGATACCCACCGGGTTATACCATCCTGAACAGGAACGTGGAATTTTTAAAAAGGTCATTCTGAAGATCATAAGGGTGTTTGGGAAGAAGAATGTCGTAAAGCCGCTTGTTCGTGAGTTAGCATTGAAACTGGAAGAAAAACTACTCGGTGTTAACCGTGGGTTAAGAAAGGTTACGAAAGATTTTCAATTGCAGGAAGCAACAGTTCAAAATGAAGGATTGTATTTGCTTTTTTTACACGGTACTGCGGCTTCAGCGGAAAATTCATTTGGAAAGCTAACCAAGGACACGCGGGTGCCCACATGGAAAT
>JBKJNG010000601.1:0-3345 GCA_046596065.1 Phnomibacter sp.
GCAACCTGTTTATTGAAGGTAGCAGTGTTTATTTTTTCTTTTTGTGACTTTGCAAAAATGGGAATGCCCACTCCAACTTGTACCGAATTAAACCGGTGCGAACTACTGTAAATTTTATTATCCGCGCCCATGCCTTTAAAACTGGCATTATTATATGCAACAGAGAGATCAGGTAACAATTTGCTTTTTTCCAACTGGATAGCGGCATCCGCAATTTGTTGTTGTTGTTGAATTAACTGGATAGCGGGATGCGTTTTTAGCAAAGTCGTATCGCTAAAAACCGGCGTGGTAATTTTGAAAGTTTTTTCACCGGGTATAAGCAATGCGCTGCTGTTTAGCAACCATTGAAATTGCAATTGAAGTGTAGCAGAATCTTGTTGCAATTGCTGTAACTGTATTTTAATCTGGCCCAACTGGGTTGTTGCGCTAGCCTTCTCCAAAACATTTGTTTCGCCATTTGCCAAACGCAGTTCTGCCCTGTTATAAAATGCCGTGTAAAGACTGTCTGCGTATTGCAAAAGCATCTTTTTTTGTGCCAGGTAAATTATATTATAAAATACCTGGGCAACTTGCTTTTTTAGCAGTGCTTCTTTTGCCGATACATGCAGTAAACTGTTTTTCCATTCCTGTTGCAACAATGCTTTCTGATTTATATACACTTTGGGAAAATTAAAAGACTGTGCAATGCCAAATTTTGTATCGGTGTAAATACTGTTTATCTGTCCAGCTTCTGCAATAAAATTTGCCTGCGGAATATTGGTAGCGGTTTTAATCAGCATCTCCTGGTAGCGTGCTTTTAATTGTTCACTTTTTACCTGTAAATTATTTTTCAACGCAGTATCCGTTGCCGCTTGTAAAGTAATAGATGTTTGCGCATGTGATATGCCACCAATACTCATTAATAACACCATTATGGATGCAGAAACAATTCCTGTTTTCTTTCCCTTAATTAATCCTTTTTCAAAGGTTATATACAACACCGGCAATACAAATAGGGTGAGAAATGTTGCGATCAATAAACCGCCTATTACTACGGTTGCTAACGGTCTTTGCACTTCAGCACCGGCGCCATTGCTTATTGCCATTGGTAAAAAACCGAGTGATGCAACCATGGCTGTCATTAATACGGGTCTTAGCCTAACTTTTGTTCCCATAATTACAATGCGTTTTAAGTTGTGTAATCCTTCTGTTTTTAAACGGTTAAATTCTGCAATCAGTACAATGCCGTTTAATACTGCAACACCAAACAAGGCAATAAAACCAACACCTGCACTAATGCTGAATGGCATGCCGCGCAATGCTAAAAATAAAATGCCGCCAATGGCTGATAATGGTATCGCTGAATAAATAAGTAAACCTTGCTTAATAGAATTAAAAGTAAAAAACAACAGTAAGAAAATGAGCAGTAATGAAACGGGTACTGCAATCAATAAGCGTTCTTTTGCAGCGCTCAAATTTTCAAACGAACCACCATAGGTCACATAATAGCCCGGTGGCAATTTTATTTGCTGCTCAACTTTATTTTGCAGCTCATTCACTATTGTTTGTACATCTCTGTCACGAACATTAAAACCAACAACAATTCTTCTTTTGGCATCTTCTCTTTGTATTTGATTAGGGCCCTCCTCTACCAGTACATCCGCCAATTGAGACAGTGGGATTTGCGTGCCTTTTGGCGTAGGTATCAATAGGTTTTGTATGTCTTTTACATTCCGCTTTTGCTCGCCGCTTATGCGAACTACAATATCAAAACGTTTCTCTCCTTCATACAGCATTCCGGCACTTTGACCTGCAAGGGCGGTGTTCACCACCTTATTAATATCAGCGATGTTTAAATGGTATTGCGCAATGGTGTTTCTGTTATAACTGATAGTAATTTGAGGCATGCCTGCTACCGCTTCCACATACAGATTTTTAGTGCCTGCTACCGTATTTACAATATGGCCAAGTTTAGCTGCATAGGCTGCCAGCGTATCTAAATCTTCACCAAATATTTTACAAACCACATCCTGTCTTGCGCCCGTCATTAATTCATTAAAACGCATTTGCACGGGAAATTGAAAACCCGCGGTAACACCCGGTACATCCTTTAAGGCGTCGCCCATTTTTTGGCTTAATTCATTAAATGTTTTAGCGGAAGTCCATGTTTCTTTTGGTTTTAAAATTACCATCATATCACTGGCCTCCATAGGCATTGGATCGGTAGGAACTTCGCCGCTACCAATTTTCGTTACCACCTTTTCCACCTCGGGAAATTGTGTTAATAAAATATGCGCAGCCTGTTGTGTATTGGTGATGGTAGTATTTAAATTACTGCCTGTTAAAACCCTTGTATCCACTGCAAAATCCCCTTCTTCCAAAGCGGGAATAAATTCGCCACCAAGACTGCTTAAAATAAAAACTGCCACAATAAAAAGTGCGATAACAGATGCCAAAACTGTTTTAGGAAAATTCAACACTTTGGTTAACCCGTTTTGATAAATGCGTTCTATTTTCCCCATCATTCTATCCGACCAGTTGTGTTTGTGTTTTATTTTTTTACTTAAAAAAACAGCGCTCATCATCGGTATATAAGTAAGGGATAAAATGAAGGCCCCCAGCAAGGCAAATGCCACTGTTTGCGCCATGGGTTTAAACATTTTTCCTTCGATGCCCTGCAGTGTAAAAATGGGTAGATAAACCACCAGGATTATGATCTGGCCAAACACAGCACTATTCATCATTTTTCCGGCTGATTGTTTTACTTCAAGATCCATTTCTGCCTGGCTAAGTTTATTGATATGGGCAAACCGTTTGCTATGTCCCAGCCGGTGCATTACAGCTTCTACAATAATTACGGCTCCATCTACTATTAACCCAAAATCCAAGGCGCCAAGGCTCATTAAATTGCCGCTAACACCAAACAAGTTCATCATAATAACAGCAAACAACATGGCTAATGGAATAACAGATGCCACCAGTAAACCAGCCCTGAAATTTCCCAGAAAAATTACCAGGACAAACACCACAATCAGTGCACCTTCGAGTAAGTTTTTCTCCACCGTTCCGATAGCATTGTTTACCATTTTTGTACGATCCAAAAAGGGTTCGATGGTCACGCCTTCAGGCATTGTTTTTTGTATTTGTGCAATGCGTTCTTTTACGTTTTTAATCACTTCGCTGCTATTGGCGCCTTTCAGCATCATTACTATTGCGCCGGCAACTTCACCCTGGTCGTTATAGCACATGGCGCCATACCTTATTGCATGCCCAATTTTTATATCTGCCACATCTCTTATAAACAAAGGTGTTCCGCCATCAACGCTTTTAATGGCAATATTATTAATGTCTTCAATACTTTGGGTT
>JBKJNG010000608.1:0-12535 GCA_046596065.1 Phnomibacter sp.
CTCAATTAATTTTATATGGAAACAACAAAAGATTTAAAGCTCGCTGTATTAATAGATGCCGATAATGTGCCTTATTCAAACGTAAAAGGCATGATGGAAGAAATAGCAAAATATGGTACGCCAACTTTTAAAAGAATTTATGGAGACTGGACAAAGCCAACCCTTAGCGGCTGGAAAAAAGTATTGCTTGATAACGCCATTACACCCGTGCAGCAATACAGTTATACAACGGGTAAAAATTCATCCGATTCGGCATTAATTATTGATGCCATGGATATTTTATATACGGGTGGGATGGATGGATTTTGCATCGTATCCAGCGACAGCGATTTTACAAGACTCGCTACCCGTTTGCGGGAAGGCGGGATGAAAGTATTTGGCATCGGTGAAAAGAAAACACCTTCATCATTTATAGCAAGCTGCCATAAGTTTATCTACATAGAAATCCTGGAGAAGAAGAAGGAGAAAGAACTTATAGCGGGCAAGCCGAATGAGAAACGTAAGCCTGCAAAACAGTCGAAACAATTGCAAAAAGCGCCGGAAGTAATTGAAGTAAAAGAAGAACCAAAAGAGATCACAAAAAGCCATGCCGATGTAGCGGAAATTGATGCCGATTTAATCCGGCTGATATCTGATAGCATCAATGACCTGGCAGATGAAGAAGGCTTTGTTTTTCTGGGCGTATTGGGCAATTTAATTCTAAAAAAACAACCCGAGTTCGATTCAAGAAATTACGGCTATAAAAAATTGGTAGACATTATCAAGAAAATTCCCTCCATTGAAATTGATGAAAGAAGATCTGGCAAAAATCACGTAGCCATGTATGTGCGGAACCGGGAATCGTGAGTGGTGAGAATTGTAACATCAAATGCGGAAATGAAAAATGAATACAGATACCGCTGTTGAAAAGAGGCGCAGCTTAGCAAATTATTAAACCGATGACATGTACAAATCAGACATCAGAGATCCGCCATCGTAAAATCAAGCAAAATAAGGCTCTAATTTTTCTTTTAGCGCTCCCGGCATTTCACTCCTTTTCATAGTTGCGGCTTCCATAAAATACAACGTTACGCTGCCCGTTGTGCAAAGCCTTTCTTCCTCATTATAAACATCACAATGGAAAATTATTTTATGGTGAACAGGTAATTCTTTCAATGTAATTTTTACCGTGATCAGTTCATCATATTTTACAGGATACAAAAACTTCGCATGAAAATCAACCACTGGCATTATAATACCCATGGCTTCAATTTCTTTATAAGTAAATCCTAACTGACGTATTGCTTCCGATCTGCCTATTTCAAAAAACTGGGCATAATGCCCGTGATACACCATGCCCATTTGGTCGGTAAGTGCATAATGAACTCTAATTTGTGTGCTGCTTTCAAACATGATGATTTAATGTGAAAATATGGAAATGTGGAAATATGAATCCCGATCGGATTCGCAGAGCGTTTTCATTTCTAAAAACCGGTGATTTATATTTTAAACAAAGAGCGAATAACTGAAATATGGAAAGCTTTTATTCTTGTTTTTATTTCGTCCTTAGTCATAAAGTTTTGAGTTAAAAATTAGGAGTAAGATTTTTGCATTATTAAATATGGTTCCCGTGATGAAATCTAAGAAATCATAAATCTTAGTTCATAAATCAAATTCCATATCCTTTCCGGTAAGGTTGATGAACAACCCTTCCAGACCCTCCTCGGAATGCTCTGCAAGCAGGTTATCAAGACGGTCGTACGCAACAATGCGGCCGTTATCTATCAGGGCAATCTTGTCGCAGAGTTCTTCGGCTTCATTTAATTGGTGTGAAGTGTAAATGAGTGTGGTACCATTCTTATTTAATTCTTTTAAATAATGAATGATGGCATTCCGTGTTTGAACGTCCACGCCAACCGTAGGCTCATCGAGGAATAAAATTTGCGGATTATGAATAACACCAATAGCAAGGTTTATCCTTCGTTTCATACCGCCCGAAAATTTATGAACTGGTTTATTACGAACAGTCTCAAGATCCATAACGGCCAGTAATTCGTCGGTACGCTGTTTAATTGTTTTGCTTTGTAAGCCTGCCCATGCACCAAAAAATTCAAGGTTTTCTACGGGCGATAATTCCTGGTAAAATGAAAAATCCTGTGGAACGAAACCGAAAAGCTTTGTAAATGATTTGTCGTGTTTTTTTACAGGCTGACCAAGCAGGGTTATAGACCCTTCTGCTGGCGTTAATAATCCTGTCATAAGGCGCATCAGGGTTGTTTTGCCTGCACCATTGGGTCCGAATAAACCAAAGCTTTCACCTGCATCCACTGAAAGGCTAAGCTGCTTTATGCAACTGTTCGCCTGTCCCGGGTACCTGAATCCAACTTGCTGAATACTTACAGCTGCTATGGTCATGCGGGCCATTTTATTTTTTGCAATGCGGTAAAAGCTTGTTTTTCGATGTCGGAAATCTCGTTAAGGAAACTGGCCATTTGGTCAAAATCGGCCTGGCTGCCAAGACGGCCTTTATAAATACCAGCTGCCTGTACCGCGGCGCTTCGCCACAGGTCGCCAGATCTGGTAAATTCTTTTGAAATATCCATCAATTGATCGTTGGGAATATAAGCATGTGCCTGCTGCAGGAAAGCGCCATAGATAAAACGAAAACCGCCGCCGCCGGTACCAATTTCTTCCTGCATGCGCACCAGCTGCGCCAGGTATAAGCCAGCTTTATGCGTGCCGAGCTTATCCCGCCATCTTTGAATACGGCCTGCAATAAATTTAATGCCCTTTACGCCGGCAATTGGTCCGGGAATATGTAGCATGTCCCTCACATTTCTTTTTATGCCGGTTATAATTCCTTTACGGATCTGTTCTTCCGTGATTGGCTTTAATTCCTTTGGATAATAGAGTTGTCCCCGTGGTGCCAGCGCACCTTTGGCAAAGCGAACCCGGTCCAATTCGTAACTGCTAAGCGAAGTTACCTGCTCCATAATAGGATCACTGATCAGGTAACGGTCATCTTCTTTTCCAAAAACAATAATGTTGTGGGCGTTAAAATGAAAACGATATTCCTTAGGGAAATAAGTGAGGTAATATACACCCACCTGGCAGCCAACGGGCCGGCCAGATTCAAGGCATTCATTCAATACTTTTTCAGCCTCTTGCCGGGAAGAAAATTTCTTTCTTACGATCTCTATGTTAAGCGCCTTGCAGGTTCTCTTAAAAATCAATCCCGGCTGCGTTCGGTAAGCAATGGCCGGTCCGTTGCTTATTTTTAGCAAGGGAATGTAAATAAAAAAAAGCCCGGAACCGATACCAAAAGCCAATGGCTCAGTAATACGCGTTTCACCGAAATTCCTAAGCATACTTACGGTTACGCCATTCTCGCAATGGGCGGCCTGCAGGTGTTCAAAATCAACCTTCATGTACGTTCATTGTTTTTAGCGCTTCCATTGTTACATCAAAAGCGGTGGCATACCGTTGTAATTTTTTTGTTGGTAATTTTTCGAAAACGGCTGGTTTAAGATGGCGTTTGATCTGCCATTTCCAAAAGCCGGAATAAGCAGCAAGTGTTGCCATATCCATAATGCGCAGTTCCATAAAATACAACAGCGGACTGGCTTCTTTATTTAATACTTTTTGGCGTGCTTTTTCGGTATTGGCTTCAATATCCTGCCAGGTTATATCCAGTGCCGCCGCTTTTATTTCCCAGCCATTGCTTAGCTCGGTTACATAATTGCCCGATGCATCAACTGCATAGCAAACTTCCTTGGTTATGCGGCCAAGTGCACTTGGATCTTGTGGTATATCTTCTTTTTTCATACCCCCCCCAGACCCTTAAAGAGGCCGTTTTGTAACAGCGTGAGAAAATCAATTTTATTCATATGAAAAAGAATTAACGCAGTTTGATGAATCATGAACAACTTGCTGCTGTATGCTTGCAAGTCGTATAAATTAAGTCTCCCCTTCATGAGGACATGGTGACATGGTTTAAACCACAGTCAACAAACTGTACATATAAGAAAACCTTGAACTCTCAGGTACTAAAAGTAATATCTTATCGCCCTTTTTTAGTTTTCCGCTATTAAATAATTCATCTACCATCAGGTAAACCGATGCTGCACCTACATTGCCTACATTACTCAAATTAGCAAACCATTTATCGTGTTCAATGCCGGTTCCGTTTACAATCAACTGGTCATAAATCTTTAGTCGGAAAAATTCGCTCGACATGTGTGGTAGAAAATAGTCTACATCCCTTGAATTAACGCCATGCTTTTCAAGCGCAGCTTTTAAACCAATACCACCTTGCAGCACAATGTTTTCACTTAACAGTTTTACGTCCTGTTTAATGCTTAACACACTATGCGTACCCAATTCTTCAGGGCTGTAATCCATGTAGCTTTTTATTGTGCCATCAGCCTGTTTTTCGCAGCCCTGGTACATGCAGGCTTCTTTCTCATTGGCATAAGAAACGCCTTCAATCCATTCTACCCTTAAGCTAATGCCGTCTTCATTTTTTTTGTTTGATAACAGGAAGGCACCGGCACCATCGCTTAACATCCACCGTAAAAACTCCTTGTCAAAACTGATGAAAGGATTTTGCTCGAGTTGTTCCAAATGATGGGCTTCTTCCTCAAAAACATCACTGCGAAGCAGGCGTGAAAAACGTTCGGAGCCCGCGGTGACAGCATTACTTGCATCGCCGCTTTTAACCGAGAGGTAAGCATATTTAAAAGCATGCATACCGGCACAGCAAACGCCCGATGGCGATACCACTTCTATTGCTCCAATCCCGGGCAACCAGCCATGCACCATTACGCCATGCGAAGGCATCATTTGGTCGGGGGAGGAAGTGCCGCAGCTTAGCAGGTCAATTTTAGCCAGGTCAGCTTCGTTATTGAACATCGCCCTGATGGCCGATGCAGTGATCTGCGCATTGGAATGTGTTGGCGTTCCATCTTTTGTGAGGGCATAAAATCTGCGTTTGATACCATTATTCCTTAATACGATTCTCTTCGATTTCGAAGGCTGTCCATTTATAAACCCGAGGTATGATTCCATTTCGTCGTTAGACACTGGCTCATTGGGAAAATAGCTGGCAGTTCTTCTAATAAACACTTCATTAAACGCCATCTTCAAAATTTATTAATTCAATTCCTGGTAATAATGTTTCTTCTTGCTGATGCTTTTTGATAAAAAGGGCTTAAAAAGCAGGCCATAGGTGCCCACCACGACAGGCGCCACTACAAACAAGGCAATTAAAAGATAATATTTAAACAAAACAAGCCAGGGACCACGATTCTTTTTTTTAGCGATCAGGTTGGCCCAAATGGAAAACAGTTTGCCTGCTCGTGCTTCGATAAACATCAGGTCCCATTTTACATCCACCGCTTTTTGCTTTACCAAATCTGATTGAAGATTATAAAAATCGCCCGATTGCAGGTGTTTCACTACGGTTTCGCCGAATTTGGCGGCGCCGCTAATGTCCTCATCCGAAACCCCCGGTTTCGGAAAGACGTTTAAAAACTTATCTTTTTTGCCGCTGAACATCCAGTAAAGGATAGTTACGCCACTTATAAAATTTTGGTTTTTATCGGCCAATACAACGTTGCCAACCAGTTTAGCCCCTGCTTGCTTCAGCAGTGGTTTAATTTTTTCCATGGCATTCAGCCACATATTTCTAGCGCCGGATAGCATAATAACCGGCGTATCCTTAACTACCGCTTTAAAGGCCGGATGAACCAGTAGCGAAGTTGAAGGGATGCTCGGTGATAAAAACCAGGGCTGCCACCCAATAACAACCAGGTCGTATTTGGTTTCTTTAAACTGGAAAGGCTGCAATGGTTCGGGAATACCAAGCACCGAGCCGGGCATTTCTTCAAAAAAGCGTTTGGCCGTCCAGGGGAAAGTATAATTTTTCGCAGGTGTGATTTGTACTTTTTCTACCGAAAACCCGGCTGCTGTTAATGGTGCGGTAAATGAATTTGCAATTGATTCCAACTGACCAGTCTGTGTGTAATAAACTACTAATATTTTTTTCATCATGATGGAAGCTGGTTAAAATCAGACGCCTTTAAGATTTTCGATTTTTTGCTGTATTCAATTACAGCTTTCTTCGCTTGCGGATGTAACTGGTTAAAATGTTGTTGTATTAATTCCTTATCAGCTTCAATATTCCCTTTGTATTTCACAATATTCGGCGCATTTTCCTGGATCATTAGACGCAAAAAACGCAGCTCAGCATTCGCCTCGTCCATTTTAATGGCATTATCCAGCAATTTATGCCCGGATTTGAATAAGGACAATTTTTCGCTTGCCTTTCCAACCAATCCTGCTTTTTTCATGAGCAGTGCACCTTCAAAACCCTGGCTTTCATTGCCGTAAGATTTTACAATTTTTTCCTGGTCGCTTATAAGTTCCAGCTTATTAGATGCCATGGCGGCATAAAAATCGGTCCTGTTTATTTGTAGCTTTTGGGTAAATGCGACAATAAATGCCACACTTAGCATGCTTATTAATAAGATACGTTTAATCATAGTATTTCTCCTGACTCTGCCTGTAACAAAAAATTTAAGCCACTGTAGTGTTGTTTCAAAAATTTGCCAAGCTTTTATGAATTTAGCTTCGAAACAAGACAGCCTATGTTTAACTTGGTAAAGGCTTCCGGAACCTGCAAATAAACAGAAATGCTTAAAAATGGCAAATTAAAGCGCTTAACTTAACGGGAGTTCAATTTTATACACATGATTAATAAATAATTGGACATTAAAATGTAAGCAACTATAGGTCAAGTTGCGGTTTAAAGCTGGCTCGCGCCGTTTTTCAACAAAATCTGCATCAAGTTTTGCCTTGACCGATCTATTTTGTCGCCAGTATTTGTTTGTTTCAAAGCAAAACGCATGTTTATTTTTTATTGCCTGTAAAAACGACGCAATTGCGTTACTTACTTTAAAAATACCGTAGAAATGCGCAAAAAATCGGGTAATTGTACGGTGGTCAACTGTAGCGGTTATGTCCAATTTTGTGAAACAGCACAAAACCGCTATCTACTATGAAATTACCTTCTTCTGCTAAGCCTGAAGCCACGGAAACCAACCCCACCCAAATCGTTTTGACGGGATGCGGTAATTTTTCCATGGGTGCATATAAATCGCTCAGCAGGCACCTGGGCAAAGCCATCAGGGATGGTAAAGTGCAACTTACGCTGATCAGCACCGAGGATTTTCACACGGCTTACGGTTTTATGCAGGAATGTATTACCGGCATTATGGATTATGCCGATTTGCTGGTGCCGGTTAAGACATGCTTTAGGCAGGCAAAACATGTTAGGGGCAAAATAATCGCTATTGAAAAAGATCAGCATGAACTGATGGTTCAATTGCCAGGTGGAAAGGTTTTTAAAATGCGCTACGATCACCTGGTTTGTGGCGACCAATATTTTTCCACCTCCCTTCAAGTCGATAAAACATTAACGGGGTTTTCCATTCAATCGACGCTGGATATGCGTAAAACCCATAAACAATTAGATAGCCTGGCACGGCGTGCGGCATTAGCGCCAGACAAGTTTACAGCAGCAAGAATATTAAGACTGGCAATTGTGGGCAATGGCTTGGCTGGTGTTGAACTGGCAGCAAATATTGCAGCATATCTCCTCGATGCTTGCAGGAAACTTTCCCTGCAACATATGAAACCCACTTTACACCTCGTATTGAATGAACCCACCTTGTTAGCAGGAAAAGCCAACCATAAACTTAGCGCTTATGCAAAAAGGCAATTAGAGGAAAGCGGCATAAGAATTATAAACAACAAGCAGGTAATACGTGTGAATACCGACGGGGCTGTTTTAGATGATGGCAGTTTTATTAATTGCAGTATTGTTTTTTGTACCGATTATGAAAGGCAAAACGAATGCCAGGTTCATGCAGCCTTTATAGCTGCACGAAATAATAGCTACAGGACCGATGTGTATGGCCGCGTAAGGGATAGTAAAAATGCATGGTTCAGTAAAATCCATCAAAATGGAATAATGCCGGCAGCTTCTCAATATATTTTAGTCATTAAAGAAGGAGAGGCCGCAGGGAGAAATATTGCCCGGAGTATTCAAAACCAGCCATTAATTGCTAATCGGAAAACAGCATCGTCTATTGCCGGTAGCCTGGGCAATGGTAGAGCTTTTGCTTTGTTGTTTGGGCTGCCAATTACTGGCAGGGTAGCTTTTTGTATAAGAGTTATACGGTTGCTCTTTCTAATGCCCGCTTCAAACCGGAACAGCTGTTTAAAGGCTTATTACAAATATTACCGTCAGCGCCACAAAGCTACCCGAGAATGGAACCCGGTAGTATCGCTTTCGGAACGCCGGTTTATCCTGCAAAAGGTTGCTTTTTAGCAGTGCGTTTTAAATTGAAGAACCTACTGTTGAAAATTGCCTGGTTTCCAGGTTTTACTTCCTTTTGCCCTGTCGGAAACTTAACATTGTCAGAGCTGGTGCTTTCTTATTTTTGTTATGAACCCAGTTTTTGCATATGCCATCAAAAAAGAACATTATTCCCCGCGATATTAGTTGGTTAAGTTTTAATGCCCGCGTGCTGCAGGAAGCTAACGACGCCACCGTACCGCTTAAGCAGCGCATAAAATTCCTGGGAATTCATTCCAATAACCAGGACGAATTTTTTAGGGTTCGGGTAGCTACCTTAAAGCGTATGCTGGAGGTAATGAAGAAAGGCACACAGGCTGCCATGCACCTCGAATACTCCGCCGATCAAATTTTAGATGATATTCAGAAAATTGTGTTGCAGCAGCAAAACGAATTCGCCCGCATTTGGGAGGATATCCTGGACTTACTGAAACAGCAAAATATTTTTATTGTTAACGAAAAGCAGCTGGACAAAGAACAACAACAATTTATAGAAAAGTACTATGATGACGAAGTAAGCTCCAGCCTAATTCCGCTGATGATTGAGAGCATTCCTCAAATGCCATACCTGCGGGATAAATCAATTTACCTGGGTGTGGTGATGCGAAAAACCAGCAGCGCTTACAACCAGAAGTATGCCCTGATAGAAGTGCCATCCAAAGCCGTTGGCAGGTTTGTGTTGCTGCCCTCGAAACCGGGTGAACAGCATATTATTTTATTGGAAGATGTTATCCGTTTTAACCTGCCCCACATCTTTTCTTACTTCGGCTACGACCATTATTCCGCACATGTTTTTAAAGTGACTAAAGATGCGGAACTGGATATTGATAATGACATTGCCACCTCGCTGGTTCAAAAAATAGAAAAGGGATTGAAGAAACGCCGGGAAGGAAAACCGGTGCGTTTTATTTATGATAAGGAAATGGATGCGGGCTTGCTGGAATACCTGATAAGACGGCTTGGCCTGGCCAGGAAAGATAATATTATCCCCGGAGGACGTATCCATAATTTCCGGCATTTTATGGATTTTCCTGATGTGTTTGAAAAAGATAATACCCGTAAACCTTCTTTTATTCACCCGGCGTTAGATGATGGCCACCGGGTAACCGACGTGGTTTTGCAAAAAGATGTGATGCTGTCTTTTCCGTACCATTCCTTTAATTCTGTCATAGATCTTTTAAGGGAGGCAGCTATGGACCCCGACGTAAATACGATCAAGGTTACCTGTTACCGGTTGGCCTCGAATAGTAAAATTGTGAATGCATTGATTAATGCAGTTCGTAATGGCAAGCAAGTAGTGGTAATGCTGGAATTAAGGGCCCGTTTTGATGAAGAGGCTAACCTTGAATGGAAGGAAATATTGGAGCAGGAAGGAGTGAAGGTAATCACTGGAATCCCCAATTTGAAAGTGCATGCCAAGCTTTGCCTGATAAAAAAGCGGGTTGGCAAAAGGACAATTCAATATGGATTTATAAGTACCGGCAACCTTAATGAGAAAACAGCAACGGTGTATGGTGACCATTGTTTGCTTACGAGTAACCGGGCAATTGTGGCTGATATAAACCGGGTTTTTAATTACCTGGAAAAACCGCTGCCGGGTAGCCGGCAATTGCAATTGTGTAAAAGCCTACTGTTATGCCCCGGCAGCATGCGCAGGCAAATTGTTACCCATATTAATGCGGAAATTAAAAATGCCAGGGCCAAAAAGACTGCCCGTATTATTTGCAAGGTCAATTCTTTATCGGATGAAGAACTGATAAACCAATTATACAAAGCAGCAGCAGCCGGGGTTGAGATAAAGTTGATTGTAAGAGGTATTTGTTGCGCAATGTTTGATAAGCATAAAAACAAGCGTAGGCCTTATGCCATTAGTATAGTAGACGAATACCTGGAGCATTCAAGGGTTTTTGCATTTCATAACGGAGGCGATGAAAAAGTATTTATTTCCTCTGCCGACTGGATGGTTCGTAACCTTGATCACCGCATAGAAGCGGCTTGCCCGGTGAATGATGCAGAGATAAAAAAAGAACTGCTTGATATCCTTGAGATACAGTTAAGTGATAATGTAAAAGCGAGACTGCTGGATAGCAAACTGAAGAACCGTTATGTGAGCAACTCCGGCGAAAAGAAAATAAAATCGCAGGTAGAAGTATACAATTATCTCGCATCTAAAAAGCTAAGTTCGCCGGCACACTCCCGGTTTGATACCAGGGAAAAGGAAGCTTTGTTGCGGGCGGTTTGAGTGGGGGGGTAGTCGTTAGTAATTAGTCGTTGATAGTTAGAAATATAAAACGCTCATTACAAAATACTTAAAGATCACAACCTGACTCATTCTCTTTAATGACCTATTGCCTTAATGACACAATAACAATCTAACGACTACTATCCAAATGCGGCAATGTGGTTAATGATTTTTGCTGCATGTTCGCGGCTGTTTTCAATAAACCATACGTGTGTATCCATGCCTCCGCAAACTACGCCTGTCAGGTAAATGCCCGGTTGATTGGTTTCCATGGTTTCCGGGTTATGGATCGGGTGCAATTTTTCGTCATTGGTAAGTTGAATACCCAATGATTGCAGGAAGGAAAAGTTTGGCTGGTAGCCAGTCATGGCAAGTACGAAATCGTTTGCAATAGTTACGAGTCCGTCGGAGGTTTGTATATCCACTTCCTTCTCCCTGATAGCTGCCAGTTTTGAAGTATAATGCGCCTTAATGCTGCCTTCGGCGATGCGGTTTACAATATCCGGTCTTGCCCAATATTTTACGCGATGGCCCACTTCACCACTTTTTAAAACCATGGTAACTTCAGCCCCTTTACGCCAGCATTCAAGGGCGGCATCCACCGCACTGTTATTGCCACCAACTACTACCACTTTTTGAAATGCATAATAGGCCGGGTCGGTATAATAATGTGACACTTTCGGGAGGTGTTCGCCGGGAATATTCATCAGCACGGGGATGTCATAAAAGCCAGTGGCAACAACAATTTTCCGGGCCTGGTAGCTGCCTTTTGAAGTTTCAATTTGGTAGCGCATCGATTCTTTACCGGCATCATCTGTAAGTTTTTCGGGTGTTACTTTTTCTACTGCTTCAAACAATTTTGGCTTCAGTTTAAACTGCTCTACCACCCTCCGGTAATATTCTACCGCCTCGGCCCGGTTGGGCTTTGCATTCAGGCTCATAAATGGTACGTTACCAATCTCAAGCCTTTCAGAAGTAGAGAAAAAAGTCATGTTGACCGGGTAATGGTAAAGGCTGTTAACGAGTGTGCCTTTATCAACTACAAGGTAGGAGAGGCCCGCTTTTTTAGCTTCTATAGCGCAAGCCAAACCAATAGGGCCAGCACCTATAATAAATACGTCGTAAATCATGATTGTTGCACGCTGTTGTTATCTGTTTGTTTGCTGGCAGGCAATGTGCATTTTTCGATGCCGTGCAAAAATCGGCCATTTAACAATAGCAATTACAGTTGATTAAAGCATCATAGGAGATCACCATTTCCACCCCGGCATTACGAAGTACAGAATAGTCCAATAATCATAATTGCACTCCATGTAAAATTTAAAGGGACCGGCAAATGGCATTACTTCCCCGTTTTCTAAAATGCCCTTAAAGCGTATACCACCTTCTACATATCCCAGCGCCAGTTGGTTTGAATCGTCGTCCGGCTCCTGCTTATCGTAACTCGTTTCAGAGATGAAAAAATCTGTTTCTTCAAAGCTTTCAAAGGAGTCAAATACCAGTTGCAATTTTTTTGTAAAGTTTTCCTGCGGGAACAAGTCGCCATTATTTAAGATCAGCTCCTTGCTGGCTGCACTGGCGCATTTCTCCACATCTTTTTCAAACCATCCTTCGAGAAAGGTCTTTATCTTCTCTTCCATATCTGTCGCGTGGTTGGGGTGGAATTCTTCGTAAATAAAACCAAGCATCATGCCCGGCATATCCACAAACATGGTTTCGTGCAGGGGTAATTCTTCTGTTGCAAACTGGTATTTTACAGCCAGTGGATATTCGTTGTTAAAATCTACGCTGATGCCTTTTTCTTCGTAAATGGCAAGCACCTTTTTCCAGGCAGATTCAAGGCCTTCATTCTCTATTTCTGAAAGGGGGGTAAATATTGGATTGCCTAATAAATT
>JBKJNG010000036.1:0-11354 GCA_046596065.1 Phnomibacter sp.
CCCACTGATACAGAATTGCTACTTGCTATACGAATTAAAGGTCAACAAAAAGGAATATTGCTATTTAGTTTTTGTAAATAATAACACGTGGTAAATTTAAAACCGGGGGCACAAAACAGCATTCCTGGTTGTATTATTACGATCCAGGAATCCCGCGTACGAAATTGAGATTTCAGCACCACCCCTGCCCTGGCTGGCAGTGGACAATCGCGATGTATTTACATCATAACTAAACGCTATTGAGAATGGATGATAATCAATTTTAACTACAGGAATAAATGAGTCTTTTACACGCATAAAACCGCCTGCATGCAGCACATAATCGGGATTATCTGCATCGGCACCAACTTTATACGAATACATTAAACCACCAACAATTTCATTATAGTTACCCTGCTGGCTATAATCTGCCTGGATAGTTACATACGCAAGGTCTGATGTACTCAATTTAACGCCAGCGGAAGCTACCCATTTGGGTTTTAATTCAATTCCTGCCGCTGCGTAAAATGAATTTTTCGGGCGGTTAATATGGTGATATGCTACCCCAATAAAATAGGAATTGTTTTCATCTTCACCTATGTAAGAATTATAACTCATACCAACGCTTCCATCTATATAATTATAATTTGAGTTTGTAAATGTTTCTCCGTTTGTACCATTCGTATAACTATTATCTGTAATAATTTTACTTCTGTCAATCGATCTGCCAACCCATCCGCCCATAAAACCTAATGAGAGATATTTGCTTTTGTTACCACTTAATGCTTTGTGATAATTAAGCGCAGGCATAACGTTGGTAGTTGTAAGCGCAGTGCTTCCTGCCCGATCGTACAATACCTGTAAACCAGTAGTTATAAAATCATCCCCACTACCAATAGGGTGTTTATATTCTGCATTAAATGATCCGTTAACAAATGGCGTTGTTACACTACCCCACTGACTTCTGTAAACGCCCTGCACCCTTACATCTCCTGCAAACAGGCCAGCCAAAGATGGATTGCGCAATAAGGGGGCCTCAAAAAATTGTGAAAAGTGTGGATCCTGTGCCGTTACAGATGATACCACCGCCATCATGATGCATGAAATCAGGTAAAGTTTTTTCATAGAAAATATTTTTAAAAAATTATTTAAAACCCAATGCGTTTTATTCAATTGAATTAAAAGACTAGTTATACTTGTTTTTACCTGAGTAAGGTTACGTTACCGTTAACCCTGTTCACAGTTCCATTATCACAAACTACTTCCATAACATATACATATACATCAAGCGACTGCTGTTTTCCTTTATAGGAACCATCCCAGCCTTCAGCAAAATTGTTGGCATCAAAATTCATTTTCTCAAACACGATTTGTCCCCAGCGATTAAATATTCTCAACGATTTGATGTTGAAGATTCCTTTACCACGCGGGTAGAAACGATCGTTCATACCATCGTTATTCGGTGAAAAAGTGTTTGGGATGAAAATGTTTCTACCATCACACATAACTGAAACTGTAACCTCATCACTCACCGAACAATTGCCTTCGTTTGTTGCTACCACGGTATAAGTAGTATTGTTTTTTGGTGTTACATGCGGGCTGGCTGCAAATGGACTGTCAATTCCTGCTGCAGGTGTCCATTTCCATTGGGTTATATCAGGAGAACTGGTTGTATTTAATTGAACAGGGGATCCTGCATTAATAGTAATATCCTTTTCAAGAATCTGAATGGAAGGAATTGGATAAACTTTCATAGTTACCCTTGAAGTATCACTAAAACAATTTTTAATGTCTTTACCAATAACAGTGTAGGTAATATCCGTTGCTACTGTTGGTTTAAAACCTGTTTGTGCAGCGTATGGATTATCCAGGTATTGCTTTGGTATCCATTCATAAGTATCCGATCCACTTGCCTTTAATATAGTAGTCTGGCCAAGGCAAAGCATACCGGAAGCAGAAGTACTTATTTTAAGTGGTTTGTAAACTTTTACATAAACCGAGTCGGATGCTTTACAACCTGCAGTTGTTGTGCCATTGGCAAAATACCAGCCGGAACTATCGGCCCTTACTGTTGGTGTCGCACAATTTAAACAGCTTAATGAAGGATTGGACCGCCATAAATAAGTATCACCACCCGACGCACGCAATACAACAGAACTTCCATAACACAATGCTGTATCAATGCCTGCATTTACAACAGGATTTTTAAAGATGACTACAGGCATTGACTTAGTTGAATTACATCCGTTATCTGCAAATGCCTTTACACTTGCATTATACTTACCACCTGCTGCATAAGTATATACCGGGTTTTGTTCCGCCGAGGAATTGCCATCACCAAAGTTCCATTGCCAGGTAGTTTTTGGGCCACCAGTCGAATTCTGAGTGTTATCTATTGCCAGGTTCTGCGCAAAGAATTTTGCAGGCAAGGATTCGCAAACAGAATCCTTTACGTTCAATTTGAGTACAGGGCTCTTGTTTACTTTAACATTTACCGGGATGGTTATACTATCCTTACAACCAACTTTCGATATGACAGTCAACGATACATTATACAAACCACTATTATCGTAGTAATGAGAAGCGTTAGCACCATCGAAATATTTATTATCACCAAAATTCCATGTGTATGATTGTATCGTATCAAAATAAACCCGGGATGAATCGTTGAAAAATTTTAATGCTGAATCGCAGTTAAGGCTGGCAGTTTCTTTCAAAGCTTTTATACCTGCATCAATACCAGAGATCACAATCCGGTCTTTATTTTCAACGCTGACTTTACAACCTGCAGAATCTATTAAAACTAACTTAGGAAGATAAGATCCATAAGCAATATAATTATAGCTGCTTGATGTATCCGTTGTATGCTTTACAACACCATTATTAAAATCCCAAACAAACTCAACCACATTTTTTGCAGTAGAAGAAAATGCAATTTCTGTTGGTACGCAGCCGGTAAGCGTAGTATAATTTAAAGTACCTGAAGGACCCTTCAAAATTATTTTCTGGGTAGCGGTATCATAACAATTACCATATCCCTTTGCAATTAACTTTAAACTATAGTTGCCGGGAATTCCATAATAATGCTGAGGGTTAAAAACATTGGTATTGGTACTATCACCAAACTCCCATTTTAAAGATTGATAATTATTTGAGCTGTTTAAAGGTTCTATTAATAACGGTGGACACAAGCCAATAGTATCATTTAATAAAAAGGAAGCCTTCGGATTTGAAACAGTAATATATTTTGGTTTAACAATGATGTCGTTACAGCCAAACCTATCCGTTACCGATAAACTTACCGTATAAATACCTGAGTTTGGGTAGGTGTGTATTGGTTTTGTTGCGATAGCAGTTTGTCCATCACCAAAGCTCCAGGAGCTCACAAGAGAAAGCCCGGTGGATAAATTTTTAAAGGCAATAACATTTTTTGAACAAACCAATGTATCGGATACAGAAAACTGCGCCAATGGTTTTGTAATTACTATAGCTTTAATTCTTACAATTGAATCCCGGCAGCCATAACTATCCAACAAACCTAACTTAACATTATAGTTACCACTTGTGATATAAGTATGTGATGTATTTCCAGCTGTTTGGTCTGAAGCACCGTCGCCATAACTCCAGCGCCAGCTTACAATCGGATGAACCCCATCTGAAACAGATTTATCAGTAAAAATAATATTATCGTTTACGCAGGAACCTACGATATTAGTAAAGGAAGCAGTAGGACCATATACTACAATATTCAAATTATTGGTTGCGGTATCATAACAACCATTCTTATCTTTTGTAATCAGCATTGGAACATAGGTACCAGGTTTTCTATACTTATACTTAACACTGGTTGTATAAGGCGAAACGGATCTCGATGCGCTATCTCCAAAATTCCAAAAAAGATTACTTAATGATTCTGAATTGATATTGGTGGCACTAAATGTTATCGCATCACTTTTACAGATAACCTTATTCATCGGGGAATAGGTAAAAGCAGGTTTCTCATCATAAATATGGACCGAGTCATATTTAACAAACTCGCATGCGCCATTTGTTACCGTTAAGGATACATTGTAAGCACCGGTTGCCGTGTAAATGTGTATCGGATTCTGGTCAGTGGTAGTTTGTCCGTCACCAAAATTCCAAAGCCAGGTGGTAGCTCCTACAGATTTATCGGTAAACGCTCTTTCATAAGGCTTACCACAATTAATAGTGGTACTGAACTTCGCAATTGGAGGAAAAATCTGAACGTAATTATCTATAACCAAAGTATCAGAGCAATTATTATTCTTTGCGATAAGCGTTATATTATAGAAACCTGTATCGAGGTACAAATGATTTGGATTAGGAAGCGTTGATGTTCCACCATCTCCAAAAAACCATAACCATTCATTTACATCACCGGATGATTTATCATAAAAAGAAATAGGAAGTGAAGCGCAGGCAGCAAGCGGCTGAGCAATAAAGTTTGACAGCGGGGCTGATCCCAATTCCACTGCACTGTCTAATGAAAAAGTATTGGTACATCCTTCTGCTGTTTTTACCATTAAGGTTACTTTGTAAACGCCATTATTATTATACACATGCTGCGGCTGAGCCGTTGTGGAAGTAGTTCCATCACCAAAATTCCACAAATAGGAAACAACGGGCACAGGAGAATTAATTAACGGTTTAAACGATACTGATTTAGGTGCACATCCTTTCACCGGCAAGTCGGAAAAGCCAGAAATAATTGGAGGCCCCGTTTGTATTAAATCTTTGTATTTAATTGTATCACTGCATCCATTTGTATTAAAAGTAACAAGGCTTACAGTATAGATCCCTGCTGCATTGTATGAATGAACAGCGTTTGGCAAATCAGAGGTTTCACCATCACCAAAAAGCCATTTATAAGTTACTGCACCCGTACTTGTTGAATTAAAGTTTATCACAAGCGGCATTGCGCAGGATTTAAGTATTCCTGTGGTTGTAAAAGCTGCTTTTGGTTTATTTGTAACAGTAACTATTTTAGTAAAAACGCCGCTACAGCTTCCAAAGTCAGCATTCATAGTTACGATGTAATTTCCCGGAGTTGTATACTGATGTATTGCATTTAAATCTTCCGATGAAGATCCATCGCCGAAGTTCCATAAAACCGCGGATGGAATTGGGTTTGATATATTTTCAAAAAATAATTTCTGATTTGTACAAACGCTGTCAGCTACTTTAAATGCAGATTGAACTGACCCAATCGTAATTGTTTGTGAAGCAGTATCTGTGCACCCGAAAGCGGTTTTAGCTATTAATTTAATTTCATAATTTCCACCAGTAAGATATGTATGCGATGGCTCAATTTCATTGGAAGTAACACCATCACCAAAACTCCACGAATATGTTAATGGTGTATTTAAATCAGACTTGTTTTCTAAATTTATTTGTGCGGGAGGTTGGCAAACATTCGAGTAAGTGTAATTGAAGGCAGCATCGGCCGGCGAAGGAACTTTAACAACATCGTTCAGCGATAGTGATTGCTTACAACCGTGGCTGGTAATTACAGAGAGCGTAACATTAAAAGTATCAGAAAAGTTATAGAGATGATTCGGGTTAATTTCTTTTGATATTTGCCCATCACCAAAATCCCAAACATGCTCAGTTATTGAGCCAGATACCGCGTTGCTATTATCTTTAAACTGAACACTAAAAGGAGCACAACCAATAGCACCGGCGGTAGAAAAAGAAACATCAGGCAAACCGTACACATTGATGTAAGCCAGTTTCACAACTGAATCTGATCCGCTTGCATTGCTTACAATAAGTTTGATTGGGTAGGCGCCGGGCTTAATATAAATAACACCAGGGTTTTGTTCTGTTGAAATATTGCCATTTCCCAAATCCCATTTCCATGCTTTAGCGTTACCACTTGTAAGGTCTGTAAATTTCACAATCAATGGTGTACAACCTTCAAGTACATCAGCACTAAAACCAGCTTTCAGTTGCGCCTTAACAAAAAGCGGCCCAAGCAAAATTATGATGAGTGAAAAGAATCGGCGATAGTTGAATGTCTTTTTCAATTGCTGGATTTTATAAGCTTTTTAGGCATTACAGAATATACCATCATTTGGCAATTAGGAATAACAGAATGAATTTTTCCTGGCTATGATTGCTAAGGCTTGCTCTTAAATGGTGCGGAACTGGCAATATTTTCGAACAGCTGGCAGAATAACTTACTAAACTTTCAGATAATTATTACAAGAAGAAAATGACATGCATTTTCTTCTTGTAAACACTTTGGACTTAGACGTAAGCTTTCATAGAATATCAGGATCAAAACAGGTCTGACTGATTAAATGCGAAAAGCGTGCCGACAATTATATTTAATGAGATTTTATTTAAGAGTTTTTTAATTTTTATTTCTATTAAATAAAAAGAATAATCAAGGTATCTACGATAATGAAAAGAACAAAAAAACTTAATAATAATATTCAATATTTTTATTCATAGCCTGGCAATCAGGAACAGGTATAAAAAAAGAGAAGCCCCTGTAGAAACAGGGGCCGGTTCAACTAATTGCCATTAGAAAAAAACGTACTCAAAAAGAGAAAAATATTAATTAATTTGAACTAAAATTATTTCCAGCGAAATTTTCCTTCCACCGCTATTGTATTCGTTTAACATTAAAAGAATTTTTTTTCAGTGATAACACTGTACATGGAAAAGTACTGTTGGTGATGGTTACAGCACTCGGAACTGCATTCGAATAAATGGCAGGCGAAGTCAAACAAAATACGTTGTCATATACCTGTATATTCAATAAGTTAGTACTTAAAAACTTTAGCGCTGTTCCAATCTTATCCATTGTAATTGTATTACCATAAATCTGTGCGTTAGTTACCTGGTATGTCTTGTTTACAGACCATAAAGTGATAGCTCCATAGATCGTCGTAATTCTTCCGTCATTTGTCGATTTATTATAGCGTACCGTATCGTTGATCCAGGCATTCTTTGTGGCATATTGGTATAAGCCATAGCCTGCTCCATCATTTTCATAACTCTCGCAGTATTGAATTACCGAACTTTCAGCACCGCCATCCATATCAAAGCCTCCGCCATCTCTTTTACCCACACCACCATAATTATTGTGGCTGATGCAATGCTGTATTGTAATATTCTTTGATTCCCCTAAAAATACACCAACCGGGCCTGCATAAGTTGATCCATTTTCATTTCCATTTTCATAAGCTTCACAATATTCAATTACACCACCCACAACTCCTCCCATTAAAATGCCACTGCCGCTCCAGTTAAGTTTATAGTCGTATCTGCCAGTATTGTGATATGCTTTTGTATAGCCGAAATATACATCGCTGTTTACTTTTTTTGTTTGCACACTAACCGGGTCATAAAAACCATCTATATATAAACCTCCAAATCCATTGTCATGAACCGAACAGTTATTAACCTTTATGTGATTATAGCCATATTCAGGACTTAGGGTTTCAAAAACAATTCCCCATCCTCCATAACCATATACTTCTACATTCTCGATTGTAAGATTATCAACTGACGCATGTGCATCCACAGACACTGTGTAAAATATACCACCAGACCATAAAGATGTTACAGCGTATCCATCACCGTGTATGATCAAATCTTTGATCGTAATATTTCCTGAATTCTCAATCCACGCACCGAAATTCATACCACTGCTGATGGTTGCTTTTCCTGCACCGTACGATCCAAAAGTTATTGGGCTACCAGGTGTTCCATTAACCAAACTTTCGTTGTATAAAACTCCCTCAAAAACATCACCGCCGCTGAATAAAATAAAATCGCCTGCCTGGTAATCAAAACTGTCAACTTTTGCCAATGTTTGCCATGCCTCACCTATACTTAATCCGCTATTCTCATCGTTACCCGATGAACTTACATAGTAAGTATTTGCGCTGCACACCAATGTTGCGCAACAAAAACTGAATATGCTAACTATTGTTTTCATAAAAAACCGGCTAATCAGTTGATTTCCATTTAACTTAAAATGCAAGTACAATTAAGGCCGCTTACAATTTATACGGGTTAAAAACTTTTGAATGCGTTTATCTTGTTCTAAATATGCAGGAAGGTTATTCAACAGTAACTATTTCTGTCTTGCTAACCGATCCACCGGCTGCTGTTTCTTCCATATAAAAAAGCACTTTTCCATCTGCGTTTAGTTTATCCTGTGGAATAACAAACTGAACTTTATACTCGGTATCAGTTCCTGGTGCCGGCGTAATATCTTTTACCGGAAGAAAATTCTTACCATCGCTGCTTGCGAATAAAGTGTACTTCGAAATTTTTTCAGATCCGTACGAAACAAAAGATACTTCAAATTTGTTTGCACGAAATTCTTTTGTTTGCTTGGTGCATGATGCAAGCGCTACGAATGCTAATAAGGTAAGATATTTCATAAAATTATATTATTCTTTTTACGTTAAATGATCCTGTGCGTACCGATAATACCAAACAGGGAAATGAATTATTAGTTAAAGTAACATTTGAAGACAAATTTGCATAAAAATCGCCGGGTGCTACCACACAAAATGCATTGTCGTGTACCTGGACATTCGAAAAGTTATTTCCAAGAAAGGTAAGAACAAATCCGGTTTTATCTAAACTTACCCTATTGCCATATACTTCGGCGTTGGTAACTTTAAAATTAGTTCCGGCACCCCAGAAAGTAAATGCACCATATTTTGTATTACGACCATCATTTGTTGATGTGTTATTTCTAAGCGTATCGTTACTCCATTTGTTGCCGGTTTGCCATTGAAACAAACCGTAGCCAGCACCTTCATTTTCATAACTATCGCAGCCTTGAATTACACTGCCGTAGCATCCACCATCGATATCAAATCCACCACCATCAATTTTTGTAGCACCACCTTTGTTATGATGACTGATACAATATTGAATATTTATATATTTTGAATCGTCCATCCATATACCTACAGGGCCACCGGAAGTACTACCATTCTCCTTGCCATTTTCATACGCTTCACAGTATTCAATAGTGCCACCAATTGTTCCTGCAATCAGCAAACCACTACCCGACCAGTTATCTTTATAATCAGCCCTGCCATGATTGTAATACGCTTTGCAATTTGCTACATATACATCGGTATTACTATACCTGATCAGGCTTTTTGCTGCATCCCAGCTACCACTAATCCAAAAACCGCCCATACCGTTATCATGAAAAAGCGAATTAGTGACTTTTACGTGGTTGTAACCATAGGTTGCAGACTCTGTTCCCATAAGTAATCCTGTTCCACCAAATCCGTATACTTCAACATTATCAACAAAAAAGTTGTCATAACTTTTAGGAGCATCAGGATACATATAAAAATCAATTCCATTCATCCACATGGAAACTGTTTTATAACCCGCACCTTTTATTATTAAATTTTTGATAGTTATATTTCCGGAATTACCAATATAAATTCCTTCATTTGTACCACTTGATATAGTTGCTTTACCCATGCCGTAAGAACTAAAAGTTATACCGTTTATATTTTCCTGTATTATGGAACCTAAAAACGTTGCACCGCCCTGGAGTAATACGATATCACCGGATACTAAATTAAAATTATTAACTGCATCCAAAGTTTTCCAGGATTCAGTAATGGTTTTGCCGTTACTGGCATCGTTACCAGTGGAACTTACGTAGTATGTATTTGCTTGCGACAGAATGGCGGCTGTACAAAACAAAAATGTTGTAATAAATTTTTTCATAGAAACGGGGGAATTAGTTGGATGTTAAACAATAACGGCAATAAAAGACATAACAATAACAGGACGATTTCTCAGCATCATCACTAATCAATTTTTTCAAATATTAATTAGTTGAATAAATAGTAAAATTTGTTTTTCCGATTTGGCAATGGATTGAAGACAGACTGAATTTTCATGGTTAGTGATGTGTAGTCATCCATCTTGTTTTGCCTATCTTTTACTGCAGTTAACGTTTCGGTTTTTCAACATCAATCAGATTAAGAATTTAGTAAATAGTTTTTCAAAGGATTGTAGATTTAATTGCTCGTTAAACATTAATCCAATTCTATGCCAAATGTTAAAGGGTTTTAAAAACCTTTCAACTTTCTTAAACGAAACCATAAAACCACAGGACAGTTTATTATACAAAGCCGGAAAATTGGCAGGCAAACATTACCTAACTTATTCATATTCAAAGAATAAACTTCGAATTAAATTTAATTTTAGCGGGAAAATAAACCCCAAAAAACATTAAATTTCTTTTTGGCAATTAGTTTCCCGAAATGGGAATTGCACCAGTTATGTTGTAAGAGAAATGGTTCTCTAAAATTGATTAATAAATATGGCAATGATTAATGCTGGTTTCAATGATTAATTACATAGAAATAGACATTGATACTTTTATAAAATACTGTTTCCTTCAGCAGCTTATCTTACTTTTTGCTACAATAATTAAGCAGGTATACTTTTTACATTCAAAAAGGAACCAACAACCATTTTGGTTTTAAACGGTTATTGTTGTTATGAACCTGATCCGATTTACAGATAAAGGCCTTTACTGTGAACCAGGCAATTTTTATATCGACCCCTGGCAGGCGGTAGATAAAGCAATCATTACACATGCACACAGCGATCATGCACGCTGGGGCAGCAAAGCTTATTTGTGCCATCATTTTTCCAAACCCATTCTTCAATTACGGTTAGGTATTGAAAACGATATTCAAAGCATTGAATGGAATGAACCTATTCATATCAATGGCGTAAAGGTTTCACTCCATCCTGCCGGGCATATCATCGGTTCATCGCAGGTTCGGGTGGAATACAAGGGCGAAGTATGGGTGGCAAGTGGTGATTACAAACTAGAGAACGATGGCATCAGCGGCGAATTTGAACCCATACAATGTAATTCTTTTATTACCGAATCAACTTTCGGTTTACCCATTTATAACTGGAAACCGCAAGCTGAAATTTACAGCAACATACAAGAGAGGATCAGGACCAACCAAAGGAAAGGAAAAACAAGCGTGTTGATTGCTTATAGCCTGGGCAAGGCACAACGGTTACTGCAACCGGTACATGAAGTAACCAATAAAATATTCGCACATGGCGCTATCTGGAATGTACACGAAACTTTATTACAAGCTGGCTGGACACTCCCGCTTATTGAAAGAGTTACACCTGAAACACCGAAAGAATTATTCAAAGGCCAGGTGATTATTGCACCGCCTTCTTCTGAAGGCACATCCTGGATGAAAAAGTTTACACCTTACAGTGTTGGTGTTTGCAGCGGCTGGATGCAGGTACGCGGCTATTTCAGGAGACGAAACCCTGATGCTGGTTTTGCGCTAAGCGATCATGCCGATTGGAAC
>JBKJNG010000056.1:0-3405 GCA_046596065.1 Phnomibacter sp.
TCACCTAAATGTAAGTATTTCAACAGTTAGCCGTGCGCTTAAAGATCACCAGGGTGTTTCGCCAGAAACCAAACGACGGGTTAAAGAACTTGCTGAAATGCTGGATTATGAACCAAACAGCTTCGCAATAAACCTTCGCAAAAAACATAGTGACCTTTTTGCTGTGATTGTTCCGGAAATTTCCAGTTATTTCTATCATTCTTTTATTGAAGCTGTTGAGGAAGAAGCCCGATTACAGGGTTTTTCAATTATGATACTTCAATCCCGTAACGATCCGCAGCTGGAGAATAATAATCTCCGTTTGTGCAGGTACAATCATGTTGCGGGTGTTTTTATCGCGGTGAATAGCAGCTTAGAAAATTATCCGGCATTTAAAAAAATGGAAGATTGGGATATACCAATGGTATTTTTCGACAAGGTTCCCGGGGAAGGTACTTTTAATAAGGTGTGCATGGCCGATGAGCAGGCTGGCTGGATGGCTGCGGAAAAAATGGTAGAAAAAGGGTATAAACGTATCCTGGCAATTATGGGTAGTAATACCATGTCAATTACACAGCGCCGCGAAAAAGGCTTAAGAAACTATTTGACTGCCAATGCGGCGGATGTTACTTTAGAAATAATATATGTTGATAATGGCGAGCAGATAGATCGTATGATTAAAAGTTATTTTGAGGAAGACCGGAAAGGCACCATCATTTTTAGCATGAGCGATGAAATACTTTGCGGAACCCTTCGCTTTCTTAACCACAGAAATTTCAAATTTCCGGATGATATTTCACTGCTTACCATCAGCAATGGTTTTTTACCCAGTCTGTTTAGCCCCGAAATAAGTTATGTGGAAACCAATGGCAAAAAATTGGGTATACTTGCCTTCACCCGCATGAAGGAAATTATGGATGGCAAAAAGTTCATCAGGGAAAATTTTCTTGAATGTCATTATTATCCCGGTGGATCAATGTAATAAGGGATAATTGCAGGATTTTATTCCCGGCTACTTGAATAGTTGTCACATGACAGCATGTTTGTTTGCTATATTTCAGTTTCCGAAGCTGGTTTTTCAATAATATGTCCATCCTCCAGTTCAACCACGCCCCCGCTGATGGCAAACTTCATAGCATCGGTTGCTGAAATTTCGTTTAAAGATCTTACGCGTTCTCTTTTTACAATAAACAAATTGCCAGCTACCGCATAGCTATTGGGTACATAAACGGTTATATGTTCCATTAAATCAAAACTACCCAGGTCCTCATTAGTAATAAAACCAACCTGCCAAACATCGGGCTGATAAATACTAACCAAAATGGCTTTCTGAAACTTTCTTTTTTTACCAGCAAAAGCTTCTGAAAAATCTTTCACCAAAGTATAAATTACCTTAACGCCAGGTGTTTTTTCAAGCAGGTGATCGAAAAAACTAAGCATGCGGCTCACCACAAAAAAAGAACTTACATAACCTACCGTTACAAGGCCAACTATTACAATAATAAAACCTATGCCCGGCAAAAAAAATGGTTTTGCCGGATCGCCTGACAGGTTAATATAAACAGGTATAAGCTGGTCGAGCCAGGTAAAAAGATTTACGATTACATACCCGGTTATTACAACAGGTGCAAGAACCAGTATCCCCTGTAAAAAATATTGTAGTATGGTGCGTGTTACCGACTTAAAGTTTTTCATAACTCAAAGGTTGTGCCTTTATAAGCATGGTGGCAAAGGTCCCGAAATGTTACTTCTATTAAAACAGTTCTTTTAAAATGCCTGCCAAATTGCATACTTATCTCAATTACCCATGGCTTAAAATATTTTTTCTAGGAAACTATTGTTGTTTTAAAAGTTTCCATAGTTTTGCTCGTGTACAATAGAAACAGGTATGGAAACAAGTGAGAAGATACTGGTAA
This sequence comes from Phnomibacter sp., assembly GCA_046596065.1. Classification (GTDB taxonomy): domain Bacteria; phylum Bacteroidota; class Bacteroidia; order Chitinophagales; family Chitinophagaceae; genus Phnomibacter. The sequence continues at coordinate 1,896 of JBKJNG010000056.1, forward strand.
AGGCTTTTGAACTGTTTAAGCGCTTTGGCATCAGAAGTGTAACCATGGACGAGATAGCCGGGCAATGTGGTGTTAGCAAAAAAACTGTTTACCAGTTTTTTGAAGACAAGGATACGCTGGTTGATAATATCATGATTGATTTTATACAGAAATCACAGGAGAATTGTGGTAAACAACAAATTCAATCTGATAATGCTATTGAGGAAATATTTCTTTCCATGGATATGGTGCAGGGCATGATAGAAGGCGTTAATCCGGCTCTTTTAAACGACCTGCGTAAATATCATAGTTCAGCATTTGTAAAGCTTGAAAAGCATAAAGAAGACTTTATGTATGGCTTTATAAAAAAGAATATTGAAAGGGGGATAGCAGAAGGATTATACAGGCCGGATATCAGGATAGACATCATTACCGCTTTTTATTTGCATTCGCTTACACTTCCAATTCAATTCGATATTTTCCCCAAATCAAAATATACCATTGCAGATCTTGATGCCGAGATAACCTTGTTTTTACTACACGGTTTAGCCAGCGCAAAAGGTATTAAACTGATCGATAAATACAAACAACAAAGACTAAAACTAAATACAGTATGAAACAGGTAAAAGTCCTGGTGTTGCTGTTGGTGGGCATTGCCATCACACCATTACTACAAGCACAAAACGACACAAGCACTCACGTTCATCAAATTACAGCCCAACAAGCTGTTGACCTGGCGCTAAAGCAACGCATTGAAATTTTGAATGCACAATTGGATATAAGAAACCAGGGTGCAATGAATGCCGAGTTAACAGGTTCGGCCCTGCCACAAATAAAGGGCAGTGCCAATATTCAGCATTATTTTAATATCCCGGTTACCGTTTTGCCCGATTTTATTTCTCCCAGCGTATATGGTGTTTTGCAAGACCAGGGTGTAAAGGATGGCAATGGCAATCCTATTACAAAACCTACCACCTTTAATACTTTTCCGGCCCAGTTTGGCACGCCATGGCAGGCTTCTGTGGGGTTAAGCGTACAGCAATTGTTGTTTCAGCCCGATGTTTTCGTAGGGTTAAAAGCCCGCAGCACTGCCATTCAGCTGTATGAAAACCAATTAAAAATTCAACAGGATTCGGTAAAAAGCAGCGTATACCGCAGCTATTATGGCGTGTTGATCGCAGAAAAAGGATTAACGTTCGTGAAAGAATCGGAGCAACGCCTGGCAAAGCTTTACAGCGATCAGGATCAACTGTTTAAAAACGGTTTTATTGAAAGACTCGATCTTGACAAAACCCAGGTTTCACTGAACAATGTTCGTACTACGGTTGTACAACTTCAAAACCTTGTTGATGTTAGTTATGCTGGTTTAAAATTTGCAATGGCCATACCGCAGCAGGATAAATTACAGCTGATTGATACATTGTCGAACGAGGAGATTAAGAAAGATATATTGGATTTGGGAAGTGATTTTAATTATGAAAACCGCAGCGAGGTACAAACACTTAACACCTCCAATAAGTTATTGGGTTAC
>JBKJNG010000280.1:0-12374 GCA_046596065.1 Phnomibacter sp.
TCTTAATAAATATTGTGCTGGCACACCCCGTGTTTTCTGAAGTAATGCAGGGATTTATACCAACCTTCCCCGATGCGAAAGATCTATATCCCGAGAAAGGTATTACTGCACCTTTACCAACAGAAACCGCCTTGTATTTGGCCATTGGCATTATTGGTGCAACCGTAATGCCGCATAACCTTTACCTGCACAGTGCATTGGTGCAGACCCGTAAAATTGGCACCGATGAAAAAAGTATTAAACGGGCAATAAAAAATAACCTTGTCGATAGCACTATTGCCCTGAACCTTGCCTTTTTTGTAAATGCCGCTATACTGGTTCTTGCAGCCACCATATTTTTTAAAGCCGGCCGAACAGAAGTTGCCCAAATACAGGATGCGCATGAATTGCTGGCTGGTATGCTTGGCAGCAAATGGGCTCCTAAACTTTTTGCTGTTGCGCTGATCGCAGCCGGGCAAAGCAGTACCATTACCGGCACCCTTGCAGGACAAATTGTAATGGAAGGCTACCTGCGGCTGCGTATGAATCCATGGGTAAGAAGGTTGCTTACAAGATTGCTGGCCATTATACCAGCCGTAGCAGTAATACTGATTTATGGAGATAAGGAGCTTGATAAATTACTGATACTTAGCCAGGTTATATTGAGTTTGCAACTGGGCTTTGCAGTGATACCACTGATCCATTTTGTAAGCGATAAAAAGATGATGGGCAATTTTGCCATTAAGCCCTACACAAAAGTTTTAAGCTGGATTGTTGCATCAATACTTGTTTACCTGAATTTAAAAATGCTAACCGAACAGGGCACTGATTTCTTTTTACATTCAGACAGTATTACACTGAAAATATTGATTATTACAGGTAGTTTGGCATTTACAGGATTACTGGCTTATGTGATACTTTTTCCATGGTTGAAAAAATTGAGAAAACCATTACCAGGCATGCACCATTCTATACCTGCACTTGAAAATCTCTCGGTACCGCGGTTTGAAAAAATTTGCGTGGCGCTTGATTTTACAATGAAGGATGAAAAGATAATTGCCTATGCGCTTAGCCAGGGCAGCGAGTCTGCTCAATACACTTTAATTCATATTGTAGAAAGTGCTGTTGCCAAATTGCTTGGGCCTTCCACAGATGACCAGGAAACAGAACTGGATGCACAAAGGCTTGAAATGTATGCCCAGCAATTGCAGTTAAGAGGTTTTAATGCGATAGCCAAATTAGGCTTCAGAAACAGGATAAAGGAAATAGTAAGAATAGTAAAAGAAAGCGAGGCTGATATGCTGGTGATTGGTTCCCACGGCCATAGCGGGTTACAGGATTTTTGGCATGGTCAAACTATTGATGCGGTAAGGCACGAACTGAATATACCGGTTCTAATCGTGAACCTTTATTAGTTCAATGTTCATTAGTCAATAGGTCAATAAATTGATTTTATATTAGCGTAAACGATAAAATTGTAATTTGTACTTGTGGGTCAATCCCCAATAATTAGCTACTTTGATAATGACTTAATGACCCCAATGAACTTATTTAATAAAAAGCGGCAATAGCTCATCCGGTAGAGTATAAGTTTCCCAAACTTAAGGTGGCGGGTTCGAGTCCCGTTTGCCGCTCTTTTTACTTCTTTTACCAAAAGCCCATCTATATTACGCCAGCTTTAACCGATTTTAGGGAAGCGCCAACGGGCATTTTAAGCATTGTTCCGTTACTTTTGCCATCCCGCAAAGGCTTAATTAAGTCCGGATTAGCATTGACTTTATTGAAGGTAATCCTGTGTAAATGATGCGATGCCTCCGGGTGACTTTATCATATTGAACTGTATTAAAGGTGCCCGCGACGTCCAAAAAAGAATATAATGAGCGAAGAGAAAAGCCTGAATTTTTTAGAAGAGATAATTGAAGAAGACCTCGCCTTAGGCAAATACACTTCAATCCTTACCCGTTTTCCGCCGGAGCCGAATGGTTACCTGCATATTGGCCATGCCAAAAGCATTTGCCTAAATTTTGGATTGGGTAATAAGTACGGCGGCAAAACCAATCTTCGCTTTGATGATACCAACCCTGTAACCGAAGAAACAGAATATGTTGACAGCATAAAGGCCGACATAAAATGGCTTGGCTTTGAATGGGCCGATGAATTGTATGCATCCGATTATTTTGAACAGTTGTATGCTTTTGCCGTAAAACTGGTTGAAAAAGGTTTGGCCTATGTTGATGACAGCACAGCGGAAGAAATTGCAAAGCAAAAAGGTACGCCGACAGAACCCGGTATTGGTAATGAATACAGGAAAAGAAGCATAGCAGAAAACCTGCGTTTATTTGCTGGTATGCGTGCCGGTGAATTTCACGATGGATCGAAAGTTTTGCGTGCAAAAGTTGACCTGGCAAACCCTAACATGCACATGCGTGACCCACTGATGTATCGTATAAAACATGCGCATCACCACCGTACCGGCGATGCCTGGTGCATTTACCCGATGTACGATTTTGCGCATGGCCAAAGCGATAGTATAGAAAATATTACACATAGCATTTGTACGCTTGAATTTATTCCGCATCGTGCCTTATACGATTGGTTTATTGAGCAGCTGGATATTTTCCCCAGCAAGCAATACGAGTTTGCAAGGTTGAATATGACCTACACGGTTATGAGCAAACGCAAACTATTGCAACTGGTAAATGAAGGTCATGTTGAAAGTTGGGATGACCCGCGTATGCCAAGTTTAAGTGGCATGCGCAGGCGTGGCTATACTGCTGCAAGTATTCGCAATTTTTGCGATAGGATTGGTGTACAAAAAAGAGAGAACCTGATTGATTTAAGCTTGCTTGAATTTTGTGTTCGCGAAGATTTGAATAAGACTGCATTGCGCAGGATGGCAGTGCTTGATCCTATAAAATTGACTATTACCAACTACCCTGAAGGGCAGGTGGAAATGGTGGAAAGTGAGAACAATCCTGAACAGCCGGAAACAGGTACACGTTCGGTGGCTTTTAGTGGCGAATTATGGATCGAGAAGGAAGATTTTATGGAGACACCATCGAAGAAATGGTTTCGCCTTGCGCCAGGTGCGGTGGTACGTTTAAAGAGTGCTTATATTATACGTTGTACTGGTTTTAATAAAGATGAGAGCGATAATGTTACTGAGGTGCTGTGCGAATATTTACCCGGCAGTAAAAGTGGTAATGATACCAGTGGTGTAAATCCAAAAGGCACCATTCATTGGATAAGTATGGCCCATTCAGCTAAAGCAGAAGTTAGGTTATACGACCGCTTGTTTAAAGCTGAAAACCCAGCCAGTGAAGAAGGTGATTTTAAAACTTATATCAACGAAAACAGCCTGCAGATTTTACCGGATGTTTATATAGAGCAAGCTTTGCTGGAGGCAAAACCGGGCGAGCCGGTGCAGTTTATCCGCAAAGGTTATTTTACATTGGATAGCGTGCATAGCAATGCAGGTAAACTGGTATTTAATCGTACTGTTTCTTTAAAAGATACGTGGCAGAAGAAACCCCCAACCCCTAAAGGGGAGTAATGGATGATTGATTGAGAAGTAAATGAATACTAAATAAAGTGTATAGTATATAAAGTAACCTGCAATAAACTGTATCTTACTTTTTTGTATTAATCGAAAACCTTATAGTTTTATTTCAATTGCCTCATTTACCTGTATTCTCTAACGATTAATTACTGATTTCTATCGACAAGTTATTTAATCTGCTTCGGTAAAATCAATATTATGTTCCGATAAAAATGCCTTTATAATATCAGCATGAACGCATAAACCTGTGTGTAAAAAAGGATAATTAGATACTTTGGTTTTTCGGCCGTCATGCGTTATTTCATAGTCTTTCATGTCGAAGCCGAGATGCAAATGATTAGTAGCGAATTGCATACCTGCTACTTTACCATGCACATCAAATAACGGCCCACCACTTTGCCCTCTTAAACCCGGTGTGCTCATTTCAATACCATTAATTTCCTTGCCATTCGGGTTGCCTAAAAACCTTGTTACAATACCATCAATTGGAAAGGATGGTGAATTTGGATTGCCTGTGTTTGTCCATTCAATATCATCTGTATCCTCATTGTATTTAAAGTTATTAAACTCAGGAAATGGAAAGCCGATGCGGCATAAAGATTTACCTTGTTTTATCTTTGCAGTGTCTTTTATAAATGTTGCGTAGCCATTATAAAACAGCTGGTTAAAACCCTTAAATTGTAAGATAGCAAGATCGGATGTCGGATGCGCATGCGTTACAATTTGTTCAATCTTATCGAAGCAATTAAGAAAATTATTCTTAATCTGGATGGTAGTTTCTTTTGCGTATTTGTATTTTGATTCAAGTGCCTGTAATCTCATTTTATATTTTCCATCGCTGGGAACGCGTTTCTTTTCTGCCTTAAAGTCCTGGTAGTTTTTATTCACCTGGTCGGCGCCAATAATATTTTGCAATACATGCTTACAGGTGATAGCTACGCCACTATCATTTACAAAAAAGAAAGTAGAACTTCCCGGCAATATTAATCCAGCGTAGGTACGGCTGATGCTGTGCAACGGTCTTGTGTATTGAAGCACTTTTTCTATGGCCAGCGTAAACATTATTTTTTAGTTTTAAGAAACTTAGAAAAGGTAATGCCCTGTACAGTCTTTAAACACCAAACGTGCTTTTAAAAGCAGGACGTTTTCTTTTTTTAGAAGCCTGCTCGTATGCATACGCAAGTGAAATGAGCAATGGTTCACTATATGCTTTGCCAATAAAAGAAAGTCCAACAGGCAAATCGTACACATCTCCCATTGGAACACTTATATGCGGGTAGCCTGCCATTGCTGCCGGCGGACAAAAATAGAAGCCGGTGTCATAGTCGCCGTTTATCATATCAATACATCCAGCAAGGCCGGTACTAATACCGCAAATAGCATCGAGGCCATTATCTTTTAGCATCTTATCGATAATGCCTCTTGCACTGGTAGATTTAGCTACTGCAGCTAAATATTCTTTGTTGTCAAGACCCGCTTTTTCATTGCAATTTTCAAGAATTTCCTGTTTGAAAAAAGGCATGGCTTTCGCTTCATTTTGTTTGTTGAAACTAATAACATCAGCCAATGATTTCACCTTTGCATTTGCCGAAGCGAGGTAACGGTTCACACCATCTTTAAATTCGAATTGCAATACATTGTATTCGGCTTCGCCAAGTTCGCTCGTCAATTTTCTAAGTTCAATTTCAACAATAGTTGCGCCTTTTGATTTTAATAATTCAATGGCTTGTTTGTATAAAGCAACCACAGCTTCATGTCCTTTTAAAAACGCTTTTTCAATACCAATTTTTTTACCTGATAATGCATTGCCATCTAAAAATTTTGAATAATCTTTTTCTGCTTTGCTATTGCTTTCAAGTGTTACTTTATCGGCCTCATCAACACCTGCCATAACGGTTAATAGAATCGCTGCATCTTTCACCGTTCTTGTCATGGGGCCGGCAGTATCCTGCGTAGCGGAAATAGGAATAATACCATTCCTGCTTACCAGGCCAACTGTAGGTTTTATACCAACAATCCCGTTGTGCGATGCTGGAGAAATAACTGATCCATCGGTTTCTGTACCAATGCCAACCGCACAAAGATTTGCTGCAACCGCGGAACCGGTTCCGGAGCTGGAGCCTGAGGGATTACGATCGAGAATAATTGGATTTTTTGTTTGGCCACCGCGGCTGCTCCATCCACTACAGGATCTTGTAGAACGAAAATTTGCTCATTCGCTCAGGTTGGTTTTGCCTAATAAAACGGCACCTGCTTTTCTTAACTGGCTCACCACAAAAGCATCTCTCGATGCAATATTTCCAACCAATGCCAATGATCCCGCAGTCGTCATCATTTTATCCGCCGTATTAATATTGTCTTTAATTAAAACAGGTATGCCATGCATCGGGCCACGCAGTTTCCCTGCTTTTCTCTCATCATCCATTTGTGCGGCAATAGCTAGTGCATCGGGATTTATTTCAATTACGGCGTTAATGGCAGGGCCCGATTTATCAATCTTTTCAATACGTTTCAAATACATTTCTGTAATAGCTTTCGATGTATAAGTGCCAGCCTGCATTTTCTGCTGAAGTTCATCAATCGTTATTTCATTCAAATCAAAATCATCTATAAACAAACCCTTTTTTTCTTCTTTAATACCTGCTGCAGCCGGGGATGGCGTATTACAGGAAACAACTGCCAGTACTGGTAACGAAATGCCTGCTACAGAACTGTTCCTTAAAAATTTTCTGCGGTTCATGTGTTGTGTTGCTTTATGAAAAGTTGGAAATCATAAAGTTAAGGGCTTAAGTCTTGCAAAGGGAATTGGAGGTAAGAAAGATTTTTAAGGCGTTGGACAGTGGCATAATATCTGCCATTGTATATTTAAACTTTCAAACTTTGCAGTGGGTTTGTGTTGCCCGCAATAAGAAGTTGTAAACAGGTTCTTTTTAATTATTATACGCATTATTTTATAGTACCCTGAATGAGTTATATCAAACAACTGGATAGTATTAGAACTATCGCCGTTTTCCTGGTTATTATTTGTCATTGGGTGCCTGCTAATAATTTACTGGATGATGGACGTTTAGGAATATTTGGTGCCATTGGTGTAGATGTGTTTTTTGTACTCAGCGGGTTTCTCATAAGTGGTATTTTATTGCAGGGGAAACAGGATTCGGAAGAGAATGGTGTACCCAAAAAAGAGGTGGTTAAGAATTTTTATATAAGAAGGGCGCTAAGGATATTTCCCATTTTTTACCTGGTGATATTTACGCTATTTATTCTGCGCTTTTTTTTTCATGGCATTAATCTTACTGAGCTTGCTTTCAGTGCCACATACACGGTTAATTTTTATTTTCATAAAATGCGCTACTGGAGTGGATATACCACGCATTTATGGTCGCTGGCGGTGGAAGAACAGTTTTATTTAATATGGCCTTTGTTGTTATTGTTCGTAAATAAAAAGTTTATTCCGCATGCTATTGCGGCTTTTATTTTTATTGGCGCTGTATCGCAAATGTTTGAAGAAATTGAATTTGGATACCTGGCAACATACGCATGTTTTGATGCATTTGGCTTGGGTGCTTTGTTGGCGTGGATGATGCAGAAAAAACCTGGATCGGTTCCTGTTTTATACCGCTATATATCGGTGCTTGCTGCAGTTAGCGCCATTATTATTGTAGCTCAATTTTATTTGCAGCAAACTTTTCATTTGCCACAGCGTACGCTTCATGCAATATGTGCTTTATGGTTGATAATGTTTATTATTAAATACAAGTCTGCAATTAGGCAGCCGTTGCTCTTTAGCGTATTTAATAACAGCGTGCTCGTTTTTCTGGGAAAGATTAGTTACGGTATTTATTTATACCATCTTTATGTGCCTTATATAAGAGATTATGTGCTCACTAAAATGTTTGGAAATTATGCATTAAGTGCAGATTATCGTATCAATTTTATCGTCTTTTTTGTGGTTGATCTGTTGTTGGTAATTGCTTTAGCACAGTTATCGTGGATATTAATTGAACAACCTGTTTTGAAGTACAAAAAATATTTTACCTATAAAAAGATGCTGGTAAAACATTCAACAGAAATGTTATAACCTGCATCTTTTTCCTTTTCCTGAATCTCAGATTTATCTACCAGGTCTTTTCACCTTTTTTCATCTTGTCAAGTGTTTCCTGATAGCCTGAAAAATCATCGTTTTTATCTTTTAAAATTTTCAATGCTTTTTGCTCCCAATCAATAGCAAGGTCTTTTTTTCCTGTCTTATACAACAGGTTGGCGTAAGTATCAATAAACATTGGATTGCGGGTAAGATCTACCGATTTTTTACTCCAGTTAAGTGCCTGGTTCAGGCAGGTGATATCACTGCAGTTTTCAAAGATAGTCCATGCATAATCGTTCAATTCAACAGCAGAAGTTTTAGTGCCATATTTTTTTATGTAGTTGGAAACAGCAGTTGAAAATGCCGGCCAGTCACCTGAGCTTTTATAATAAATCACTTTTGCATTAGATAGTATTTCATCGGCCATGGTTGGATATTTAATTGCAACTGATGCCTGCAATTTTACCCAGTCTGGTTTGTCTTCTGATTCAAAAATGGTTGGATAAATTTCTTCCTGTAAAATGATGTTCTTCAATTTCCCTTCCGCTTTTCCTTCGCCTAAAACTTTATTAAATGCAGCAGTATTTTTCAACATAATACTAAATCCTGCATCCTTACTGGTTTGTGTAAATTCATCCAGGAAATTAATGTTGTCTTCCGTGAGTAAATCTTTTTGAGTGGCCAGGTATTCATTTCCAAAAACTGAAATTTTTTCCCTGTCGTATGCATTTAGTGCGCCCTCTGCCAATGATTTCAAAAATGCCGGGTTTCTTTCCCCTGCTTCATATCGTGCCGCTAATGTGAAGTATTGTTTATCGGGATTAAGTGCATCTTTTCCTTTAAGTATAAATGCTGTGGCTTCCGATGAACCAACAGCACGATGTACCAGTTTACCATCGGGCGAGAAAAACAAATAGGTAGGAAATACATTTACCTTATAATCTTTCATAATAGCATGAGCGTCGGCATACCAGGCTTTCACTTCCTCATTATCTTTTGCAGTTGTATCAAGCTGAACTTTTAGACTTACATAATATTCATTAAAAAAATCACCTACTTCAGGTAAGGGAAAAATATTTTTCGCCATCATTTTGCATGGGCCGCACCAGGTGGTAAAAGCATCCATGAAGATATATTTGTTTTCGGCTTTTGCTGTAGCCTGCACTTCTTTCCAGGTAGCGTTGTGTTCGAAATGTATGCCTTTTTCATCTTGGCCAAAAGCCATGTTTGCAGAAAGTATTACGATTGCGAAAAGGATTTTTTTCATTAAGTGTGATTGTTTTAAAAACGATTTAAAATTAGTGTATCGATTGGTAATTATAAGCGAATGTAAAGATGAAGTAATCGATTGTAGTATCTTGTCGGCCAAAAGACAAAACGTTGTGAAAACAATTGTAACGGCACAGCAAATACCACTAATTATAAAACGACTGGCACACCAGGTGCTGGAAGAACATCCCGATCCCGCAAAAACTGTTTTTATTGGCCTGCAACCCAGGGGAATTTACCTGAGCGACAGGCTGGTGAAAGAACTCGAAATTTTATACGGTAAGAAAATTAGTTACGGCCTGCTCGATATAACATTTTACCGGGATGATGTGCGCAACCAGTTGCATGTGCCCAACCAAACGCTCATTGATTTTTCGATTGAAAATAAAAATGTGGTGATTATTGATGACGTTTTGTATACCGGCCGTACCACAAGAGCTGCACTTGACGCGTTGCTCGATTTTGGCAGACCAGCGCGGGTCGAATTATGCGTTTTGATAGACCGCCGCTTTAGCCGCGAATTCCCGATTCTCAGCAATTACACTGGTAAAACAATTGACACTATCTTCTCCCAAAAAGTTAAAGTAAACTGGCTGGAAAGAGATGGTGCTGATGAAGTGGTTTTGATGGGATGATTTGGTGAGTTATGTGAAATGTGCAACGTCAAATGTGAAAAAGCGGGTTGATGGTTTGGTATTGTGTCAATAATTATCAGGCGCTTTTATAAGCCATTTGCACATTCTGCTGGGGTTGCTGTACACTGGCTGCCGACCTGCATACGTCATGAATGAAAGCCAGTTTTTTAATTACCTGTGGCGACATAACAAACGGGTACAGATCGCGATGGCCCATACTGCGGTTAATACTGTTCATAGCATAAGTAAAGGGTAACCAGCGGCTAATAATATCATCGAAATTTTGAAGTTGGTAGGGATCGCTATCCATTCTTATGACAAGTTCCGAAGACGGATGAATATTTAACGGCCTCACATCTAAACCAAAAGACCAGGCCGTTTCCAGCGTATCCATCATATGGAGGTAATGCGCCCAGGTTTCGGCCCAGTCTTCCCACGGGTGCGAGCTTGCGTAAACGGTAATATGATTTTGCTGCCAGTTAAGGTTCGCTCCCCGGCTATAATAATTCTGTAAAGCGCTCGCATAATCATTGCGGTCATCACCAAACATAATTCTGAATGGCTCCAGCCATTGGCCATCTCTTACAAGCCTGTCCCAATAATAATGCCCCACCTCGTGCCGGAAATGCCCCAGCAAGGTTCGGTAAGGTTCGCCCATTTGGCGGCGTACCTGTTCTCTTATTACATCATCGGCTTCTTCAATGTTAATGGTAATCAGACCGTCATCGTGGCCGGTTAGTATGCGTGGCTGCATATTAATGTTTGCCAAAAAATCGAATGCAAGGCCGTTCGAAAGATCTCGCCCTTTGCTTATTGCCGGTAGCTTTAATCGATATAAAGAATACAATAACCTGTGTTTAGCATTCTCTATCTGCTGCCAGTAACCAATATTTAAGTTCGATGAAATGTCCGGAATAGTTTGGTTCAACTCACAAGCCGGGCAGTACAAATCGGGGCTTGATGCCGGTACCAGCCAGTTGCAAACGCCATAATTACGATTTGCACAAAACTTATATAGCTGTTCAGACCGATTATATATGTGAAAGGTATTATTGTTGGCGGGTACAATCGTGCAAAGCGAGAGCACTTCTTTTTCAAAGCCAAAAACATGGGCACAATGCTCGCAGTGGGTATTTTCAAAATATACCAGCTGGCCACAATGGGCACATTTAAAAATTTTCATGTAATAATTAACTTATTTGCTTTCCCTTTTTAAATTATCGTGCCTGCTGAAAGCAAAACAAAGCAGATTATTAATGATGAACTATTTATGAATTGTGGAATGAAACCGGTTTCAAAATGACAGTAATAGCATTGTGTTTAATTTCGGTCTCCTTTTGGGGGTAAAAAATTAGCCGGGTGATTTTTGGTAAGAAGCTGTTTAAGATTAGTTGGTGAGATAATATATAGGTGATTTTTGAGCGAAACAAGGCGGATTTTGTAGCCATAGCCAGAAGCCCTACGGCGAAAAATCCAACGAAGTTGCAGCCAAAAAGCGGCATAGATTATCCAGTAAATTAATTTTAAACTGCTTCTAATCGGCAACAATTAATTAAACGCATTTTAAATGGCAGGAATATTAGACCTGGTGGGCAAAACGCCACTTGTAAAACTTAAGAATGTAATCGTTAATAATGACGTAACCATTTATGCCAAACTGGAAGGTAATAACCCCGGCGGCAGTGTAAAAGATCGTGCTGCTTATGGCATGATAAAAGGCGCTATTGATCGTGGTGAAATAACAGAAGGTATTAAACTTATTGAAGCCACAAGCGGTAATACAGGCATTGCATTGGCCATGATTGCCAGTCTTTTTAAGGTAGATATTGAATTGGTAATGCCCGAAGACGCTACCCGTGAAAGAGTGCTCACCATGAGGGCTTTTGGCGCCAAAGTAACGTTGACGCACAAAGAAAAATCGATGGAAGGCGCCATTGATTATGCTAATAGTAAAGTAGCGGAAGGCGGCTATTTAATGCTTAACCAATTTGCTAACCCCGATAATGCTAACATGCATTATAAAACTACCGGCCCCGAAATTTGGCTGGATACAGAAGGTACAGTTACGCATTTTGTAAGCAGTATGGGTACAACCGGAACCATTATGGGTGTTAGCAGGTATTTAAAAGAACAAAATCAATCCATACAGATTGTTGGTTGCCAGCCGACAGATGGTTCAAGAATTCCGGGTATTCGTAAGTGGCCCGAGGCTTACCTGCCAAAAATTTTCGATCGCAAAAGGATCGACCGCATTATAGAACTCGATGAAAAAGATGCCCGGATTATGGCCAAACGTTTGGCCCGGGAAGAAGCTATTTTTAGTGGGATGAGCAGTGGCGGAGCGGTACATGCTGCTGTTGAATTATCAAAAGAATTATCGTCGGGTGTAATTGTTTGTATTATTTGCGATAGGGGCGACAGGTATCTTTCTTCTGATTTGTTTGATTAACTAGTGACCACCCCAACGCTGGCTATAAATACAAATGCAAGCGCAATAATCGCAGGTAATGCCTGGACAAAAAAGATCTTTCGTTGCGCTGTTAATGCGCCATAAACGCCAGCTACAATTACGCAACTCAAAAAGAACATGGCAACATTGCTTTGCCATTTTTCATCTGAAATAAAAAAACTCCATACAAGTCCTGCTGCCAAAAAGCCATTATACAAACCCTGGTTTGCAGCCAGTGTTTTGGTCGGTGCAAACATACTATCGGGCATAGCACCTTTAAATACTTTTTTACCCTTTGTTTCCCATGCAAACATTTCTAAATACAAAATGTAAAAATGTTCAATTGCAACGATGCCTGTCAGTATTAATGCGATCGTTTTTATAAGTTGGTCAGGC
>JBKJNG010000317.1:0-2877 GCA_046596065.1 Phnomibacter sp.
CATTGAATATGGTAGCCTGGCCGATGGCACCGCTATTGGCAGCGGGCTTGCCAGCGCAGTTGACAGGCTGCGCACTGGCACCGCCAAAAGCCAGGTTGTGATCCTGTTGACGGACGGTGAAAATACCGGCGGTCTTATTGATCCCCCAACAGCCAAAGAACTTGCCAAAACCTATGGTATTCGTGTTTACACTATTGGTGTTGGCACTGTTGGTTATGCGCCTATGCCTTATAAAACTGCCGGCGGTACAACCGTAATGCAGCAGGAAAAAGTAAGCATTGATGAACCACTACTAACCGAAATAGCAAACGAAACCGGCGGTCACTATTTCAGAGCAACCGATACAAAGTCCCTCGATTCGGTATATGCGTCCATTGATACGCTGGAAAAGTCGAAAGTGGAAACCACCATTTTTGAAAAACGCACCGATGAATTTTTCCCTTTGGTGATAGCTGCTATCCTCTTTTTATTGCTGGAAGCCCTATTGCGCTATACTGTTTTCAGGAAGTTTCCATAAAATTTATAGCAACTTCGTTTGATTAAGCATGAAAGCACTTGTATTTCGCAGCACCGGAAGCTGGTATGATGTAAAAGATGATACGGGCAAAAAATGGAAAGCCCGTTTAAAAGGCTTGCTGCGTATTGATAATATTACCAGCACAAATCCCATTGCCGTTGGCGATTGGGTGGAAATGGAACCGGAAGAGGGGAAAGAAGAAGTGGCCAATATCAGCGCCATTGAAGACCGCCGCAATTATATCAGCCGCCAAAGCCCGCATAATAAAAACCTGCACCATATTGTAGCCAGCAACCTTGATCAAAGTTTATTGATTGCTACGTTGAAAGACCCACGCACCTCGCAGGGTTTTATCGACCGCTTTTTAATTGCCTCCGAAGCCTACCATGTACCTGCCATTATTGTATTTAATAAAGCTGATAGCTGGCGCAAAAAAGAATTGGCCCATTACCAGCAATGGAAAGAAATGTATGAAGCGGTTGGCTATAAAGTGGTAAGCATTAGTGTACAAACAAAAGAAGGCTTACCAGACGTAAAAGAATTACTTGCCAATAAAACAACTTTATTAAGCGGTCATAGCGGTGTGGGCAAATCATCTTTTTTAAATGCGGTAATACCTGAACTTGCGTTGAGTACGAAAGCTGTAAGCGGCTGGAGTGGTAAGGGCATGCATACCACCACTTTCGCTGAAATGTTTGAATTGCCAATGGGAGGAAAAGTAATTGATACACCCGGTCTTCGGGAGTTTGGGATCGTTCATATTTCGCGGCAGGAACTAAGCCATTATTTCCCTGAAATGCGCTCGCTGATAAACCATTGCCAGTTTGATGATTGTATGCATATTAATGAACCGGGCTGTGCGGTAAAAGCTTCGGTAGTTGGTAATAGTGAAAATGTACAAACGGAATTAAAAGCGAATATTCACCCCGACCGGTACATTTCTTACCTCACTATCCTCGATTCAATCCCTGAAAAAAACTGGTGAGCTTCAGTCTTCATGGCAACGTTGGTAATTTGTGATGCTGCCTGCAGACAATCTAATTCAATTATTTTGTAATTGATTGAACCCATTACTATTGCTGCTACTTCTTATCGATTATTTTCATGAAGGCAAAAAGTATATGCCCTATGTATTTTTAGCCGCCATGCTACTTCGCATGGTATTAGGCGTTTTATCGTTTACCCGAAAAAAAAGGGATATGTCAACCTTGAAGGGTATCAATAAACAAAAAGCCGCAGTCAATACTTTGGCATTTTTACTCTTAAAATATTTTTCTTATTCAGATTTTACCGTAACGGCGGTTTTCAAAAAAATATCCAATGCGGCAATCATGCTGGGTGTTTGAGGCGATGGCGCTTTAATATGGAGAGTAAGGCCTGCTTCTTCAACCGCTTTTGTTGTATTGCTTCCGAACGCACCGATAAACATACCGTTCTGCTTGTAGTCTGGCAGGTTATCAAACAAACTTCTTACGCCACTTGGTGTAAAAAAACAAATCACATCAAACTCATTGGTTGATAACAACTCTCTTACGTTAGCGCTAACTGAGCGGTACATAAAAGGGGTAGCGTATTCGCAGTTGTTGTTTTTTAACCAGTTAACTATTTCGTTATCCTGCTGGTTCTCGCTACAGGGGTATAAAAACCGTTCGTTTTCCTTGTGCTTGTTTATAACGTCAAACATCGACTTGTTGGTTCCATCTGCCCCATAAAACACTTTACGCTTACGGTACAAAATAAACTTTTGAAGGTAAAGAGCCACAGATTCAGTGATACAGAAATACTTCGTATCCTGGCTTACACTCATTTTCATTTCCTCACACATTCTAAAGAAATGATCGATGGCATTACGACTTGTAAAAACAACTGCAGTGTAACGGGTCAGGTCAATTTTCTGCCGGCGAAACTCTTTTGCCTGGATGGGTTCCAATGAGATGAAGGGTCGAAATTCCAGCTCCACATTATACTTTCTTGCAAGCTCATAATATGGGGATTTTTCTGATTCAGGCCGGGGCTGCGTTATTAAAATTTTCATGTTCTGATTGCCCGAAGCAACAATATTCACATCTCCGTTCACGTTCATGCGTTTCCAAGAGTTTATTTTACAAAATGCTCAATTACCTGCTCAGGATCAATAACAACAGTTTATAGATAAGAAGCACAGGCACTACTTCGAAAGCACAAAGGTAGATAAAAAAATGAAAGCCCGTCAAACCTGCATGGTTGCGAACTAATGGTAATGCAATCAGGTACCGGTATAGATACAAAATCATCAGTAAAAGCAACGATACCACCAGCAAAACCGGTTGTAGTGTGCTGCTGCCAAGGGCTAGAATTAAAATAGCAGGAAGCAACAAAAC
>JBKJNG010000320.1:0-4745 GCA_046596065.1 Phnomibacter sp.
TCGAACCTTGGCATGTACCGCATTCAACTTACCGGTAACAATTATGAGTTGAATAAAGAGATTGGTTTGCATTACCAGTTACATCGCGGCATTGGCGTGCAATTGATAATGCAAACCAATCTCTTTATTCAACTCATAATTGTTACCGGTAAGTTGAATGCGGTACATGCCAAGGTTCGATTTCATGATGCCCGGCTGATCGGTATCTTCTGTATAAACCTGTGGTAATGTTACAAATGCGCCGCCATCTTTTGGCCAATGTTTTATCAAAGGCAGATCGCTGATTTGTATTTGATCAAAATGAGATAAACCTGTTTTTTTGGGTAAGGCTTTTAACGCAGCAAGACCAGCCTGCATATTCTTAAAAGGCGATTTTATTGCCTTAATTGGATCGTCTTTTAAAGCAATGAGTTGCTGCACAAGTTGCAGGCTATTGCGAAATATGAATTTACTGCGTTCCAGCGATCCAAAAATATTAGAGGCCGCCCTGTATTTACTGCCTTTTACATTTTCAAACAATAAGGCAGGACCGCCGGCTTCGTATACCCTTAAATGAATGGCCGCCATCTCAAGATTCGGATCTACTTCTTCCTTTATTCTAACTAAGTGCCCGTGTTTTTCAAGATCAAGTAAACAAGCTTCTAGTGTTGCATACGCCATATTGCAAAGTAACAGGTGCCCGCGAAGTTTATGGAAGGATGTTTAGCGGATTAACGATATTATTTCGAAATTAGGGTTGCTTTAAAATCCCGGAAAATCAGAATTCAGGTGTTATTAGTCAATTACTTCGTAAATCAGAATTGGCTTCTTTTTGTTTTTTACATTAACCTCACCTGCAACAGTACAATTAAATGCTTCCTTTACTTTTTCATAGGCTGAGTCGCTGATAAAAATTTGTCCTTCGCCTGCTTTTGATTGCAGACGTTGCGCAACATTCACTGTATCGCCAATCACAGTATAGTCAAGTCTTTTTAACGCAGCAGAACCAATATTTCCACAAACCATTTCGCCACAATTAATTCCGATAGATACATTAGGTCTGAACGGTATGCTTACAGATATTTCAGGTAATTTATGGATAGCGTTTCTTAAAGCAAGGCAGGCGTCAATAGCCCTGTCGATATGATATTCGCCTTTGAAAACGGCCATTACAGCATCGCCAATAAATTTATCTATATATCCTGCCTGTGCTATAATTTCTTTTACCATTACATCAAAATATTTATTGAGTAAGGCCACAACAACATCGGGTGTTTCGCTTTCGCTGATTGAAGTAAAACTACAGATATCGATAAATGCAACCGATGCGTCCACTATTTCATTTACCATGAAAGAAGATTCAAATTCGCGGCTATTCATGAAATTCAAAACTGTTTCATCAACATACATTTTTAGAATGTTGTTTTCTTTAATAGCAGCCATTGTCATGCGCAACTGTTTCACCTGGCTTATTGTTTTATCAATGGTAAGTTCAAGATCATCAAAGTTTACTGGTTTTGTAATAAAGTCAAATGCTCCACGGTTCATAGCAACACGAATATTTTCCATGTCGCCGTAGGCAGAGACAATTACAGATCTTAATAAAAGGTTTTGTTCGTTTAGTTTGGTGAGCAAAGTAAGGCCGTCCATTTCAGGCATGTTGATATCACTCAATACAACATCAACATCAGGATGTTCCTTCAGTTTATCAAGTGCATTTTTACCGTTTATAGCAAAAACAAATTCATATTCACGGTCACGTATTTTTTTTCTGAACTTCTGTTTAATCAGAACTTCAAGATCTGTTTCATCATCCACTACTAATATTTTGCTCATCCGAAAGAGGGTTAAGTTTAAGCTGATTTATGTAAGCTGATCTTATTTAGTTTTTTGTTATTATATTTTTACGAATCTACGGGCAGTTCTACCACAAATTCAGCGAATTTTCCTTCTTCTGAATTTATTGTTATTTCACCGCCATGTGCCTTTACAATTTCATAACTAAGCGATAGTCCGAGCCCGGTACCTTGTCCGCTTGGTTTGGTGGTGAAAAATGGCTGAAATATTTTATCCTTTGCTTTTGCAGGAATGCCAGTTCCGTTATCCCGCACAAATATTGTAATAATTCCGTTATGTCTGCCGGTTCCAACTATAACTTCCGGATCATAATCTTCAATGGCCGTTTTGCTTTTTTCTTTGACAGAATAAATTGCATTGTTTATCAAATTAATTATAACCCGCCCTACATCCTGCGATAAAATAGAAATGGCGGGAAGCTCATTTTCAAAGGCGGTATTTATTTTTACATGAAGCGTTTTATCTTTTGACCGCATACCCTGGTAGCTAAGTTGCATGCATTCTTCGGCCAGTTCGTTTATGTTCGTAAGTTCTTTTTTATTGGAGGTGGTGCGGCTATGTTGCAGCATCCCTTTTACAATGGAAGCGGCTCTTTTGCCATGCTGGTTTATCTTTTGCAGATTTTGCAATATCTCTCCCTGTAGTTCTTTCACTTCATTTTCGTCTCCATCTCCTTTTTCTTTGTTTAGTTCGTCAAACATTTCAACGGTTACTTCAGAAAAATTATTGATAAAGTTCAGTGGGTTTTGTATTTCATGCGCAATGCCCGCCATCAATTCACCAAGCGATGCCATTTTTTCGCGGTGAATCAATTGCTGTTGAGTTGCTTTAAGTTCTGAGAGTGATTGCTGTAAGGCCTCTTTTTGAAGCTGCAATTCTTCGGTTCTTGCAGTTACCTTTTGTTCAAGCAGTTTATTTTGTTCGGTAAGAATTTGTTGTTTTTGCTCAAGAAATGCATGTTGGTTTTTCTGGTTCTCCATTTTCCTGCGCTGGCTGCTGATAAATGCAACCATGAAACTGCCAAATAACAGTACCATTGCAGCCATACCGATCATAACCCTTGATAAAGTATCAATCTCCAGCAGGTACATAAAATGCTTTAGCTATAAATATACAAAGCGTTATATAAGCAATATTGTGAAAGTTCCACATCCAATCGGCCAGGGAGGATTTTTCTTCCATCATGGGAACATAAAAAAGAAAAACAAAGAAATTGATAACGAAAAAAATACTGATACCGGTAACTATCCAAAAATCCTTAATATTCCGAAGGCCCGGCGTATCGGTTTTTAGCATGCCAAGGTAATGTGCCATGCAGCTAACAAGCAATAGAAAAGCTTCAACCGAAAAAAGATTGCCGCTTAAATGATCCCGGTTAAAAAAGTTTTCGAAAAAAGTGAAGTTTACAATGAATAAAATGATGTAAGTACCGATGATTGCGTATTGTAGATGCTGATTAAAAGATTTGCCTTTTTGTAAAAAGAACCAGCTAAAACAAGTGAAACGAATAATCGAATGGATATTATAGAATATTAGATTGTTATGCATCACTTTTGGAATATATCGATTTAAATCTGCAATGAAATCGCCGGCCAAATTTAAAATAAGGGCTATTATAAGATAAGTCATAATTGGCTTCATTCCAGGCTGAGGTCTTTTTAGGAAGAATAAAGTTGCAAGCGGAATTAAAAGTGCCCAAACCTCCGACCAATCAAAAAAAAGCTTAAATATTTTCATCTTGGATAATTCTTTTCTTAATTGATATTTATTATATTGTTTGAATATTTATTAACATCTAATATAGATCAATGAATCACCTTAGCATCATGTCTTTCAAATCAACAAAAGCGGGAAGTCAAATTTTACTTTTAATAATTGTTTTTGTTTTTGGCTTTTGTTCGAATTCTATTTCTCAAACAATGAAAGTATATCAGTTGTTTTTCAGCGCATCTAGAATTACTGGTATTAGTAGGCCTAATCCCTCTATTGAATTTAATTATTTGCTTCAAAGTAGGAACTTGACAATGAGCCTGTGGTTATATGATAAGAATGGTAAAAAACCTGTTAAAAATCAACAAGGTGCACCGGTAGATTGGGACACGCCACTAGCAACAGCTTCAATTTATAGAGGAATATATGTCAATACTAACAATATTTCTTTTGGAATTTTAAATATTACTAGTGCTGATTTTATAGAATTGAAGAACCAAATCGGAAGTATCTACAAAATGGTCGTTTTAACTCCTGTTGTTAATGGTGCCCAGGTTGAGTGGAAAGTACAAATAACCCAAGAAACTGCGCCTCCTTTTAATTCACTTGTCGATGTCCCAACTTTTGTTGAAAAATTGATTTCGAAAAATCCATGCCCACCTCGCGAAATAGCTCAATGACTTTTACTTCAAAACCTCCTAGCATTATCAATAAAAGCTGATTTTACTTCCGAAGGCTTATCAATCATTTTAAAGAAATCATCCAGGTAGTCCGTCATTTGTTTTTTATTGTATTCTTCCAATGGTTTACAATCTTCTATTAAGGCATAAATATTTGCTTTTTGTTCTTTAAATATTTGAAGCAAGGGGTTTAATTCACTCATCGTTCTGGGGAAACCACGGTACATCCGCTGAGTTACTTTTTCTAAACCAAGACTCTCATTTGGGATCGCATAGTCTGCATCTACAATACCAGAATAATCAAAGTCGTAAGGCACTGCGTATGGCTTTGATGTTGTGTCTTTTTTCGACTTTATAATTTTAATATTGTGATTATTGGGTACTGAAAAATCGGTATTGCCAATCATGTATTGAAACAGGCATGTTAGTGTTATTTGCCTGTTATCGGTTGCATCTGTCAAAAATTTTTGATTGTCTGCTGCTACCATGCATTTATTCCGTTTTGCCATTTGATCGGCA
>JBKJNG010000504.1:0-6089 GCA_046596065.1 Phnomibacter sp.
GATTGAATAGAATATGCTGGTAGAGTTTCTCCCGGATGTGTTACAAATTGTGCATGGCCTATTGAAAACCAGGCAATTTCTGTAGATACACTATCTGTGATTGGCCGATTAATAACACCTGCAGCAGACAATTGCTGAAACCCTATATTAGTAACAGGCAGATTAAAAACTTTACTTTTAAATTGAATATTCGTTTCGCTGGCAGTGGTTGAATTTTTTAACGCTTTTTCTACAGCAACTCCTAACTCACTGCCCCTTCTTTCGGCACGGTCAAAAGTTTTCTCTTCATATTCCGGCTGAACCCATCCACCAATCGAACCTTGCAGAAATAAATTTTCGCCTCCAAAGGTTTTATTCAGTTGTTTGTACATTCCAAAAACATAGTCGGATGAAACCAATGAATTTGATCCATCCATTATTGTTGGATGGCATGCAAAATTTGTAAGTGTTGCAATAGATTTTCCATTTATATCTTTAAACTGCAGAATAGAAACTGACCGATCTAATTCGCCTGTTTCTGAAATATTATAAACCCATTCATTGCCAAAAGTTGTTGTGGCATAATGAAGCGTAGCTTGCTGCTTATTTTTTAATGCGGTAACAATTACTGCCACAGCATTTTGCACCAGCCTTTTCATATACTGTGAATCTACGCCACTTGTCATTTGATTGAGTCCCCAGATACCTACTACATCAGGTCCCGAATGCGTATGTGTGGAAGCCATAATAATATTGGCGGGATTTAGCGATGTAGCTGGAATCTGTAAGGCAGCTTCTTTTCTAATGTCGAGTAGTGTTGGATAAAGTAAACCGATACAATCAAACGTTAGTATGGCTATTTGATTATTGGCATCTGAAACAACAATTGCTTTTACAAAGATAGAATCATGTATCCCTGTAAAATGGCGGTCATTTTTATCGCCTGCTATAAATGCACCAGTATCTGGATTAATATTATGTGATGCAGCACCAACAAAAAAAGTAGATGACTTCTGTTGATCCTTGCAACTTGCAAACACTAATACCACTAGAATATAAACGATATATCGCCTATACTTAATAAAATAACTATTTACCATGATGCTGTTGATTAAAGAAATCTTTATTTGTTTTATTGTTGATACTTATTGTTCTTCTGCCATTTATTTAATAGTTCTCATCAATATCGTTCCAGCTTCCCTATCTACGGAGATTCGTATTAAATACTCGCTTTAGTGTTCAGATGTGAGTTTTGGTGTCTTTACAAAAAAAAGCCTGCAAACATAGTGTTTGCAGGCTTTTACCATAATTTGGTGAGTGAAAAAGTGGAGCTGCAGGGAGTCGAACCCTGGTCCAAACAAATACGCCATACGCCTTCTACATGCTTATTTGATGATTGATTGTCGGCACTATGCAGGACCTCAACCTACCAACATAGTACTTAGCTGTATATTCTTAAGCTTTGCGCACAGCCTTGCAAAGCAGCAGCCTGTACTTGTTTTGAGTCGGCGGCGGGGCTTGGCGACAGACCAACCTGCCCGGCGGCCCTAATGACTACCTAATCACTGATTAAGCAGCCATGGCATACTGAGTATTGCCATTTGGATTTTGAATATTCAGATTAAGGTGCTAATTATCCAACGCACCGCATGCTTATACGTACAAAGAACTTTGCTGTCAAAACCGGTCAGCCCCCGAAAAAACAATTTACTAATTAGCCAATTTGCTACTGTGCTAATTGCCAAAAAGTTTTAATTAGCTAGCGAAAATACGTAACTGAACCCTAACAAGTTGTTTAAAATACTTAATGATAATGCCAGCGCTTCTTTTCATGGCATTATCAATGCGTCGCCCCGATAGTTATCGTGTCACTTGGCCAACATTGCGTATGGTAACAGGTGGCTAAAACACCAGCTGCAAAAAATGCGAGTGGTAATTACTTAAACAGCTGCAATGCAATGGCAACCCGGCTATTTGATAAAAATTAATATGCTTTCTTGCGAATCATCATGTTATATTGGTTGTTCCCCTGCAAATTAGCATATCGGAAAATTAGCAAATTTGTATTTACTTCCCTCTTCCCCATCCAAACCAGTCATTACCATTTGCATACAACATCAGGCTTAGTAGCAGCACCATGCCCACCACCTGTGCGTACTCAAGAAACTTCTGGCTGGGTTTACGGCCACTTATCATTTCAACCAGGGTGAATACTACATGGCCTCCGTCAAGGGCTGGAATTGGAAGTAAATTCATAAATGCAAGCACGATACTAAAGAAGGCGGTAATCTTCCAAAAAGATTCCCAATCCCATTCAGCAGGAAAAATACTTCCCATGCTTTTAAAACCACCAACTGCTTTATAGGCACCAGTGCTTGGCGAGAGTATTTTCTTGAACTGTGCTATGTAGAATTGTAACTGCTCACCAGCCATCTTAACACCAGCAGGGAATGCTCCGAAAAAGCTATAGGTTTTATGATAGACATCAACAACGCCTGCACCTGCAAAATCTTTGGTTTCGTTGGCGGGTCTGAAACCCAATCGACCTTCACTGGACACAGGCGCTTTAAACCACGTTGATTTTCCTTTGCGGTTTACTGTTACAAGCACTTGTTTTCCTTTACTTGCCTGAAGTGCTTCCTGCAAGTTTGAATAAACCGGGGTTTTCATTGAATCAATAGCAGTTATCATATCACCATTGCGCAAACCAGCTTTAAATGCATTTGAGGTATCTGGCACTTCGCTTACCAAAACTGGCACCGGCAAAGAAAACAAAGGAACCCTGCTGCGTTTTTTTTCAACCAGCTTTTCAATAAAATTTACAGGAAGCGTAATCTCTTTCTTTTCGCCATTCCGCTGTATCTGCACCGACTCGCCAAGGATTAGCTTTGCAGTTAATTCTTCATAATACACCACTGGCTCATTATTTACAGAAAGCACTTTATCCCCATCTTTAAGACCGATCTCGTACATCAGGCTGTCGTTGATAATCAGGCCCTGGTTAAACTGCTGCAGGGGCATTTTATATTCGCCCCATCCAAACAGTACCATGGCATAAATTACAAAAGCCAGCAGTATGTTTACGGTTACACCACCAATCATAATAATCAGTCTTTGCCAGGCTGGTTTGCTTCTAAATTCCCAGGGTTGCGGCGGAAGTTTCAGCGCATCTTTATCCATGCTTTCATCCACCATGCCGGATATTTTTACATAGCCGCCCAATGGTAACCAGCCAACACCATATTCGGTTTCACCTACTTTCTTTTTAAATAAAGAAAACCAGGGATCGAAAAAAAGGTAAAATTTTTCAACCCGGCAGCCAAACCATTTCGCGGTAATATAATGGCCAAACTCGTACAGTACCACCAGAATAGAAAGAGATAAGAGCAACTGCCCAACTTTCATTCCAATTTCACCCCATATTATTGCTAACAACATAATTAAATACCAATCCTTATGGATTATTTTAGTTTGAAATATCTTTTGCCAGTAACCGGCAAAACTAACAGATTCCTTATTCGGCCAACACAACGCTTACATTAATGGCTTGTTATATCTTACAAATGGTTATAACGTTATTAACTACAACTTGATCAGTGAAGCCGCAAATTCCCTGGCATCAATATCGGAATCGAAATAATCCTGCAGTGTGGGTTTCTCTATGAATGTAATTTTTTGCATGGCTTGTTCAACCACGGCCATAATATCGAGAAAGCCAATGCGGTTCTTTAAAAATGCCCAAACAGCAATTTCGTTAGCTGCGTTCATTATGCAAGGCAGATTTCCTCCTTTATTTAGGGCTTCGATGGCCAGCGCAAGATTTTTAAAGGTTCTTATATCGGGCTCTTCAAAAGACAATTGCTCATATTTGCGAAAATCGAAACGCGGGAAATTATTTGGAATACGATACGGAAAAGCAAGGGCATACTGTATAGGCAGTTTCATATCAGGCAAGCCCATTTGAGCTTTCATGCTACCATCTTCAAACTGAACGATACTATGAATAATACTTTGCGAATGGATGATCACCTGGATCTGTTCTGGCTTTAAATTAAAAAGCCATTTTGCTTCTATCATTTCCAGCCCCTTGTTCATCAGGGTAGCACTATCGATGGTAATTTTAGCACCCATATTCCAGTTGGGGTGCTGCAGGGCATGGTCACGCTTTACGTTTACCAGGTAGTTAGGCTTGCGTCCCCTGAATGGTCCGCCGCTGGCTGTAAGAATAATTTTTTCGATCTTGTTACGGGTTTCGCCCACAAGGCACTGAAAGATGGCGGAATGCTCGCTGTCAACGGGAATAATGGGCACTTTCTTTTCAATGGCCTTCTTCATTACAATATCGCCCGCAACCACCAGGGTTTCCTTGTTAGCAAGGGCGATGGCTTTGCCGCTGTCGATAGCCCTTAGGGTTGGTTTTAAACCTGCGTATCCTACAATACCCGCCAGCATTACATCATAGCAATCCATGGCTGCAGCTTCTTCCAAAGCTTCTTCCCCCGCAAAAACTTTTATATCGGTTCCTGCAAGCGCTTCCTTTACTCTCCTATACCGGCTTTCATCTCCAATAACTACAACATTAGGATTGAACTCCCGTGCCTGCTTCACCAATAATTCATCATTGGTTTGAGCGGTAAGAACTTCAGCTGAAAAAAGAGCCGGATTAGTTCTAATTACTTCAAGCGCCTGCGTACCAATTGATCCGGTGGAACCAAATATGGCGAGCCTTTTTAATCCGGCTACAGGAGTATTTATTTTCTCGTTAGGTTGTTTCATTCATCAAATCATTTACCAGCGCAGCCGGTCGAATTACATATGCTTCCAGGTCCGTTGCAATTTTTCTGTCGTTACTAAGCCGTGCCACTTTGTTTTGGCCGCCCAATTTACCTATGGATTTCATATAGTCAATAAAACCATTGTTTCTTATTTCCCTTATTTGTAAACAACGAAGAATATTTCCAGCAATCAGGTCATCGTAATAAACATTTTTCTCCCGCAGGTTCCTGTCAACTTTAGCTTGAAATGCTTCCAGGTCTTTAGGTTTATTTTCAAATTCGATAAACCATTCGTGAAAACTTTTGCCTTTATCTGCGGCAATATTTGGCGCCACTGTAAATTCAGCTATCCTGATGCCTTCTTCATTGGCAGCGTTCATTAACGCCTGTTCCACTTCCTCGCAAATAACGTGCTCGCCAAAGGCGCTTATAAAATGTTTTACACGACCCGTAACTACTAACCTGTATGGATTTATGGTAAGAAATTTTACAGTATCCCCAAGATTGTAACCCCAAAGACCTGCATTGCTGTTTATGATCAAGGCATAATTTTCACCTGCCTTTACATCTTTTAATGAAATGCGGGTAGGATTTGGCTGATCGATTTCACCCGCTGGAACGAACTCGAAGAATATACCACTATCTGTATTGAGCAGCAATCCTTCTTTTTGTTGTGAATCCTGGAAAGCAAAAAAACCCTCGGAAGCAGGAAAAGTTTCTACCGTATCTATTTTTTTGCCAACGCTATTGAAGAGCCTGGCTTTGTAGGGTTCAAAGTTCACACCACCATGCACCAGTACACTTAAATTGGGAAATAACTGGCTGATATTTTTGCCACTCTTTTCTATAAGCCTGTCAAAATACATCTGCATCCATGGCGGAATACCGCTAATGAGTGTCATATCCTGGTCAATTGTTTCACCAACAATTTTTTCAAGTTTGGTTTCCCAGTCTTCAATACAGTTGGTTTCGTAACCGGGCAGCTGGTTGGTGCGAAGGTATTTTGGAATATGATGATTGACAATTCCACTTAAGCGGCCTGTGGGTATGCCTCCTACTCTTTCCAGTTCGGGGCTGCCGCTTAGAAAGATCATTTTGCCATTAGCAAAGGCATAATTGCCCGTTTCAGCCATATAGCAGAGTAAGGCATTCCTGGCCGAATTAATGTGGTTCGTGATGGAATCTTTGGTGATGGGAATATATTTTACCCCACTGGTTGTGCCGCTGGTTTTAGCAAAATAGATAGGCTTGCCTTTCCACAATACGTTGTGCTTGCCATCCTTAATACGCTGTATATATAATTTAAATTGCTCGTAGTCCCTGATCGGTACAGCC
>JBKJNG010000585.1:0-4392 GCA_046596065.1 Phnomibacter sp.
CGGAAGTTCTGATATCCCCTACCCTTTTTAATTGGGTACTTGGAAACCTGGTCAAAAATGCCCTGGGTGCCATGGAAGGTTCAGGAAAAATTACTGTTGCGCTCGAAGACCACGAGAAAACAGTAATAATTGATGTAACGGATACCGGCAAAGGAATTTCACCTTCAAATTTAAATGCCGTTTTTAAACCTGGCTTTACTACTAAAAAAAGAGGGTGGGGATTAGGCCTTTCACTAAGCAAACGAATTATGGAACAATACCATAAGGGTGAACTTTATGTAAAACATTCAGAGGCCGGCAAAGGCACTACATTCCGTATTGTACTTTACAAGTAAACACGCTAAAGAATGCATTTTTACCTGTCATTTAATTGTGAAACCAACTCCCTTGGGAAAATCTTATTTCACAAAAATTCACTCTTTTTATTTGTTATAAATCAATAGCCACAACATCATTTCCCAAAATAAAAATTTTTAAAATTATATCCCCCTCTATCAAAATATAATTTTAATTTATTTACTCCTTTTTGCAACGAAATATTTTTAATCATCATTGACTTCCATGTATTGTCGCTACCAGTTATTGGGACTTTTGTTTTAGATACAACCGGCTTTTGATTTATGGTAAGAGATAGCATTCCACCCGGGTTTTTAGAGGCTACGTTTATTACCAGTTTATAGGAACCCGCTTCAATAACATTTATGGTATACTGCAACCATTCACCATCTTCAATACTTCCAACATAGAACGCATTATAAGCGGATGAATCTTTATAAATATCAACTCCATCGCTTCTGTACACACCGCCGCGGTTACCCACGCCGCGTTGCCCCGAAACCCGATAATTAGCAGTGTCATTATCATAGTAGGCAAACCCATTTTTACCAAGGTCGTAATTAACGGCTGGCACTACTGCGCCCGGTCTAATTATCGATTTTGCGAAAGGTTTAGTTTCATCGGTAAATGGCTGACGTATCATAGCATCTACAACATCGTAGTGTTTTATATTGGTTGCAATATTTGTGTAAGTAGCTAATTCAAGCAACCCGCTATATACATCGCTTTCTTTGGGCGGTTCTTTCGATTCTCCATTCCAGTATGAAAGCAGGCGCTCGTAATTTAAATTAGAATTAACCTGCAATACATTATTTGCACCCAGCTTTTTTAATGGCCACCATGCCCAACCGATATTATTGCTCTCCAACAAATGAACTGCTTGTGTAAACCACACATTTGAATTTTCCCCACTCTCACCCAGCCAAACCGGCACGTTTAATTTGTTGCGATATTGTATGATATGTTCTATTGATTTTTCGTCGTTATAATTCCAGTATTTATGAAAACTCAGTGCCATGTTTTTATCCCATAAGCCTTCCGTTAGAATGCCATTGTAATTATTGCCCCAACCATTTCCTTCAATAATAATCAAATGGTTTTTATCAACGGCTCTTATTGCATTGGTTACATCGACCAGTAACTTTTTCAAGGGCTCATTTTTTTGTTCTTTGAGGCCATTTCTATCATTTGCAAGATCTTCAAATCCCCAGTTTGGCTCGTTAATAATATCATACCCACCAATATTTGGTTCGTTGGCATAACGTGCAGCCAACTGCTGCCACAACGCAACTGTTTTCCGCTTGTTTGCCTCACTTTGCCAGAGTGAAGGCTTTGTTGAATCACGATCAGAAATATTCAAATCATTTCCCTGGCCGCCTGGTGCCGCATGCAGATCGAGAATCAGGTACATATCATTTGCTTTGCACCAGGATAATAAACTATCGGTTAACGCAAATCCTTTTGTAAGCCAGGTATCAGATCCTGCCACCGGCTCAGCTTCCACAGGCAGCGTATACAAATTGTAATGCATAGGCAAACGAACAGAATTAAAACCCCAGGCCTTCAACGAATCTATATCAGCTTTTGTAGTATGATTCTGAAGCCATACTTCGTAAAATTCATCGGTTTGTTCCTTGCTTAACAATTTCTCAATACGCTTGCGAATTTCATGCTGTTGGCCAGTATTCCTCAGCCCCAGCATATATCCTTCCTGCAGCATCCAGCCGCCAAGACCAATGCCACGCAGCAAAATATTTTCGCCTTTGCCATTTACAATTTTTTGTCCATCAGCTTTCAAAAAAACTTGTGCATTTGCATTAATCGCACTAAATAAACACAACAAAAAAATATATCCAATCCGCATATTTCCGAGCTTTAAAACGTAAAAAAATATTGTAAAACCAACCGGGTAAACACTATTTAAAACAGTGTTTTATTCCCACACGTATGTTGCAACAGATTTTGCTGCTAAAGAAACATTAGCAATTTTTTCTTTGTATCGAACACTGAAAGTTTGATTTTTTTTGCTTGTGTTAGAAACAATCAAAACTTTTTTTCCACTTGGTGTTTTGAACGCAACATTAGCCAATACGACATTCTCTCCAGAAGCAATTCGTATTGAACCAGGCCTTACAAATTTTGATGCGTGTGCCATAGCAAAGTATGCAAGATTGCGGGCTACCAAATCACCGTCGACAGAAACAGCACCCTGGCACATATCACAGCCGCCACGCTCAGTGTAAGGTGTAAATTGAGAATTAGCTGCAAGGTTCCACTCCAGCACATTACGGCTCCAATTACGGGTAGCACCAATAAATACACGGGCCACGGGAGAAGCAATATCGAATTTTGGTTCCTCGCTATTTTCGTTTCGCCCAAACTGTACCACCATTTGTTCGGTAAAATAAATATGCTTGTCGGGATGCGCATTATGTACATCGGCCAATGCACTTACATCGCCATTGTATAAATGAAATCCAGAACCATCAATGTATTTGTTAGCAGCTTTATCATCCAGTACAAAAATGGGATAATCAGGACGATCAGCATTGTGATCGTAGAGAATGATTTTAGTTTTAATTCCTGATGTTTTAAACATCGGCCCTAAATTATTTTTTATAAAATTGGCTTGCTCAGGTGCCGTCATTAATAGGCTTGGATTATTACCCGGGTGCAGCGGTTCGTTCTGGATAGTTATTGCATCAATACTAACTCCTTCTGTCTTCATGGCTTGTATGTACTTAACCAAATAATTAGCATACACCTGGTAATATTCCGGTTTTAATCTTCCTCCTCTTGTATCATTGTTTGTTTTCATCCAGGCTGGTGGCGACCAGGGTGAACCCAATATTTTTATATGAGGATTGATTTGTAAGATTTCTTTCATAACAGGTATTACGTCTGCCCGATCGGGACCTAAATCAAATTTTGAAAGTGCGGTATCAGTTTGTCCGGCAGGCATATCATTATAAGAAAAAACTTTCTCATTTAGGTCTGAAGCGCCAATACTTAACCTGATATAACTGACACCGATATTGTTGCGGGTTGTATCAAATAATTCATGCAATAAAGCTGCGCGTTTTGCCACTCTCATTTTTATAATCGGCATCGCACTTCCCTGCGTAAGCGCAAATCCAAAGCCGTCAATTGTTTGATAAGTTTTATTGTCGTTAACATCAATAACAGTGGGCAACGCATTGCCTTTTTCAAATGGAACGACATTTTTTTGTTCCTTAAATAAAACGGTACTGTCTCCGGTAGTAAGCCATTGTTTTATGATAGCATTTCTTTGTGCAGCAACAGGCAACAGGTAGCAGCATAATAGCAAACTGGTTACAGCAATCGTCATCTTTTTCATATAGTCAAAGGAAGGAAGAAAAGATGAAATAACAGATGATGAGCAAGATTATAAACTGTTCATGCTGTATAACAGCATCTTAGAAAATATTTTCCATAAATGGAGGTAGAAGGATTGACATTGTAAAAATTGCAGATACAGCGACAGTACAAACAAAAATCCCGCAGAAACAAGCGCATGCTTGAAATGAAAATTTTATTGATTTAGTATCAGCCTTCTAACTGTATAATTGTATCAATTTGCTGCTTTAGAAGAGGAAGTTGTTTATTTATGATATTCCAAACAATGGTTTGATCAATTCCAAAATATTCAAGTATCAAAATATTTCTAAAGTCTAAAGCCTTTTACGAGAGCCCATGGAACTTCGTCGTATTGGGTTCTAAATTCAGTTGATAATTGTGCTGTTGCTTCTCAAATAATACTTAGCTTTCGTTCAACCGCCGCTGTTTTTTTTGGGTCATCCAGGTACGCAAGCATATCATAACCTTTTACGAAGACTAAAATATCATTTATCGCTTCCTGAATATCATAAACCCAGAGCACTTGGTCTCTAGACATACAATATATCTTTTTCAATGAAAGGAAGCATCCTGGGCTTTATTGCCATCCTTGATACTAAATCGACCTTTTGATTAAAAATGGCTTCAAGGTCATATACCATTTGTATAAACTCCATTCCAATATGGCCGTCAAAACTT
>JBKJNG010000644.1:0-3744 GCA_046596065.1 Phnomibacter sp.
TTTTGTTGAGGCTGCACGCCGCAAAGGTGTAACTGGTGAAAACCTTATCAAATTACTGGAAGCACGTTTGGATAACACCGTTTACCGTCTTGGATTTTCACCAAGCCGCCCATCGGCCCGCCAGCTGGTTAGTCACAAACACGTAACCGTTAATGGTGATGTGGTAAACATTCCTTCTTACCAATTGAAACCAGGTGATGTAATCGGATGGAAAGATAAGAGTGCGGCTAATGTGGCTCTTACTGAAAAAATGCGTGGAAAAAACCACAAATTCAACTGGCTGGACTATAACGAAGCTGAAAAATCAGGTGTGTTTATAGCTTATCCCGAAAGAGAAAGTGTTCCTGAAAACATTAAGGAACAACTGATAGTTGAATTGTACAGTAAGTAGAAATAGTTGGTATTTAATAATTATTAGTTAGTAAGTACAAACCAGAACATCCACTCATAATTTCTCAATTCTAAAAAAGGATTCATCATAATGGCTATTTTAAATTTCCAGAAGCCCGATAAAATTGTGTTGCAGAAAGCAACTGATTTTGAAGCCCAGTTTGAGTTCCGTCCACTTGAACCAGGTTATGGTCTTACAATTGGTAATGCACTGCGCAGGGTTCTGCTTAGTTCATTAGAAGGACATGCTATTACCGGTATCAAAATAGAAGGCGCAGAACATGAGTTCGCTACTATCCGTGGTATTGCTGAAGATGTTACTGAAATGATCCTGAATTTAAAGCAGGTTCGTTTTAAGAAAACGGTTGAAGGCGATGTTCACCAGGAGAAAGTGATCTTAAGCCTTAAGAATAAATCTGAATTTACTGCAGGTATGATCGGCGACGGTCTGCAAAGCTTCGTAGTTATGAATCCTGAACTGCTTATTTGCACTATGGATTCTTCAGCAAGACTTGACATTGAACTTCACATTGGCAAAGGCCGCGGTTATGTTCCTTCCGAAGAGAACCGCGTTAAAGATGCACCATTCGGGTTTATCCCGGTTGACTCCATCTTTACTCCAATTAAAAATGTAAAGTACAGTGTTGAAAATACCCGTGTTGAACAACGTACGGATTATGAAAAACTGATCATGGACGTTGTTACCGACGGTACCATTCATCCGGAAGATGCAGTTAAGCAAGCAAGCCGAATCCTGATCCAGCACCTGATGATCATCACCGACGAGAACATCACTTTCGACACCAAAGAAGAAAAGAAAGAAGACCTGGTTGACGAAACCACGCTTCAGCTTCGTAAAGTATTGAAAACACCATTGGAAGATCTTGATCTTTCGGTTCGTGCCTTTAACTGCCTGAAAGCTGCCAAAATAAACAGCTTGAGCGAGTTGGTACAATACGAACAGGAAGACCTGATGAAATTCAGGAACTTCGGCCAGAAGAGTTTAAGTGAAATCGAACAGGTTTTACAAGAGCGTGGTTTAGGTTTCGGAATGGATCTTAGCAAACTTGGTTTAGACAAAGAAGATCTATAATTTTTTAAATGTGCAACGGTGATTATTCACTGTTGCACATTTTGTTTTTCAAACAGGCTTGTAATTCCTGACACGGTACAAGTCTTCATTTATCATCAATGTGGCGATAGATGTATTTGTGGTTCATTATCACATTATCACATCATCACATTATCAAATTAAATCGTCATGCGTCACGGAGACAAACAGAACAACCTGGGCCGGAAAAAAGCACACCGTATTGCCCTGCTGCGCAACCTTGCCAGCGAATTGATCATGCACAAACGTATCGTAACTACATTGGCAAAAGCTAAAGCACTGCGTACTTACGTTGAGCCCCTGATCACTAAAACCAAGAAAAACGAAAACCAGGAAACAATCATGCATCAGCATCGGTTGGTGTTTTCTTACCTGAACGACAAATTCGCAGTAAAAGAATTGTTTACAGTAGTTGCTGCTAAAGTAGCTGGTCGTCCCGGTGGTTACACCCGTATCATCAAACTGGGAACACGAGTTGGTGATAATGCTGAAAGAGCTATGATTGAGCTGGTGGATTTTAATGATGTCTACGGCAATTCTGCCGCTAAAACAGAAGAAGCTGCAACTAAACGTACGCGTCGTGGTAGCAAAAAAACCGCTTCTGTAGCTGTTGAAGAAAAAGAAACAGCCGTTGCTCCAGTAGCTGAAGTAGCTCCAACTGTTGATTCAGTTGAAGAAGCAAAAGTTGCTGAGTAATTGGTATTCAATACTTTTTAAAAAGGGCTGGAATTATTTCCGGCCCTTTTTAATTTTTAACACATATAAGCCATATTTATTCTTAAAACAACAAGTGAAGTTCTATGCATGTGAATGTTGAAATAAAAGCCCATAGCAATAATTCTGATTTGGCCAGACAATGGCTGATTTCAAACGGTGCAGACTTTAGAGGAACCGATCACCAGACTGATACTTATTTTAAGATTGAAGATGGCAGGCTAAAACTAAGACAGGGTAATATTGAAAATTCGTTAATCCATTATAAACGCGTTAACCAGGAAGGACCAAAGGATTCACAGGTGACAATGACCCAAGTGCCTAATGGTAAAGAACTAAAGGCAGTTTTGGAAAAAGCATTGGAAATATTGGTGGAAGTTGTGAAAGACCGGGAGATCTACTATATTGAAAATGTAAAATTTCACATCGATACTGTTCCCGGCCTTGGCAATTTCATTGAAATCGAAGCCATTGACAGTAATGGAACAATTGGTAAAGGAAAGCTGCTGGATCAATGTGAATATTACATGGAGCAACTCAATATTGAGAAAAAAGATCTTGTCTCTTCGTCTTACAGCGATCTTTTGCTACACCAAATACTGAATCAATAACCGATTATTTAGATTTATGCTGTGAAGCGTATAAAAACACCAAATTGCAAAATGCTTTAACGCCTGCATCCAGGTTGCTGTCATCAATAAAGAAATCAGGTGTATGGTGCGCCGGTGCTTTTAAGGGGTCGTTCCCCGCTGGCAAACCACCTAAAAAGAAAAATAATCCTGGCACTTTTTCCTGGTAAAAAGAGAAATCTTCTGCGCCGGTTGCCGGTGATTTTATTTTTACTTTTCCATTTGTTGCAGCCATTAGGGCAGGCACCATCTTTTCCGTTAAAGCCACATCATTAAAGGTTACGGGGTAATGAGTATTGTAGGGGATAATCACTTCACCGGTAGCGCCGGCGGCTTCAGCTGTTTTGGTGGCAATTGTTTTAATTCTTTCAATAGCAAATGCCTCATCCTGTTTGCTGAAAGTTCTTAGTGTACCCAGCATTTCAACCTGTTCAGGAATAATATTCAGGCGAATACCCCCATTAATAGTCCCAATAGTTACCACTGCAGGATTCTCCGTGATATCAATGTTTCTACTTACAATTGTTTGAAGATTATTAACGATCTGAGCTGCTGTAACAATTGGGTCGACTGAGAGCCAGGGGTAAGCGCCATGTGCCTGTTTTCCCTTTACAATTATTTTAATGCCATTGGTCGCTGCCATGGTTCCACCCGCCCGGTAACCAATGGTACCTGTTTCAATGTCAGATTTAATATGCAGGCCAAAAATCACATCTACTTTAGGATTATTTAGCACGCCCTCTTTTACCATTTGCTGTGCACCGGCCGCTTCGCCATCAGGCGCTCCTTCCTCAGCGGGTTGAAAAATAAAAACGATGGTACCCGGCAGATCATTTTTAAATTTGGCAAGCACTTCTGCTGTACCCATCAAAATGGCCATATGACTGTCATGACCACATG
>JBKJNG010000147.1:0-5943 GCA_046596065.1 Phnomibacter sp.
TTCAGAATTTACATGCCCGCGTAGAAGGCATGTAAATTCTGAATCTTCAACATTGCTTTATTCTTTATAATTTTTTATCGTGAGTGGTGAGTAGTGAGTGGTGGGTCGTGAATTGTGAATGGTCAGTGGTGAATAATGAGTGGTGATTGGTGAGTAAGAGTCGTGAGTATGTCATTATTCTAAATTGTTTCGGGTGTTTTCTTTGACTTTTCACGTTTCAATATGCCTTTAATGTTATCCCACGCTTCCTTCCAAACTAATCGCCAAAAGTTTCTGCGCTTCTACAGCAAATTCCATTGGTAATTGGTTCATTACTTCTTTAGCAAAACCGTTAATAATTAATGCAACGGCAGTCTCGGTATTAATACCCCTTTGATTGCAATAAAAAATCTGGTCTTCACCAATTTTGCTTGTAGTGGCTTCGTGCTCCACTACCGAACTATTGTTTTTTACTTCGATGTACGGGAAAGTATGTGCACCACATTTATCGCCCAGTAACAGTGAATCGCACTGCGAGAAATTGCGTGCATTTTCAGCACGTTTGCTCACATGCACCAGGCCGCGATAACTATTGTTACTTACGCCTGCCGAAATACCTTTTGAAACAATGCGGCTCCTGGTATTTTTACCAATGTGCATCATTTTAGTACCCGTATCGGCTTGTTGATGATTATTAGTAACTGCAACCGAATAAAACTCGCCGGTGCTGTTGTTACCCTTTAAAATAACGCTGGGATATTTCCAGGTAATGGCTGAACCGGTTTCTACCTGCGTCCAGGAAATTTTTGAATGATTACCCTGGCAAATGCCGCGCTTGGTAACAAAATTGTAAATGCCGCCCATGCCATTTTTATCGCCGGGATACCAGTTTTGCACGGTGGAGTATTTTATCTCCGCATTTTCCATGGCTATTAATTCCACCACTGCCGCATGCAATTGGTTTTCATCCCGCATTGGGGCGGTACAACCTTCCAGGTAGCTTACATAACTATCGGCTTCAGCCACAATTAGCGTGCGCTCAAACTGGCCTGTGTTTTCTGCATTTATGCGGAAGTAGGTCGATAATTCCATGGGGCACTTAACACCTTTCGGAATATAGCAAAATGATCCATCGCTAAACACCGCGGAGTTAAGGGCGGAGAAGTAGTTATCGGTCATGGGAACTACGGAGCCAAGGTGCTTTTTGATGAGCTCAGGATGGTCCTGTATGGCTTCACTCATGCTGCAGAAAATAATACCTTCTTCTGCTAACTGCGCTTTAAAAGAAGTTCCAATGGATACACTATCTATTACCGCGTCTACGGCAACACCGGTCAGGCGCTTTTGTTCGTTCAGGCTGATGCCGAGTTTATCAAAAGTGGCTTTTAATTCGGGGTCGATTTCATCGAGACTTCCGGGTGCAATCTTCTGTTTAGGTGCTGAATAGTATATTATATCCTGGTAATTGATAGCGGGATATTTAATATTAGCCCAGTTGGGCTCTTTCATGGTGAGCCAATGGCGGTAAGCTTTCAACCGCCATTCCAGCATCCAGGCAGGCTCATTTTTCTTTGCAGAAATAAAATGAACCGTGTCCTCGCTCAATCCTTTCGGCGCTTCATCGGCTTCTATATCTGTTACAAAACCGTATTGGTAATCACTCAGAACGGCTTCTTCTATCGTGCTCAGTCTTTCGTTCATAACGTTTAATAAGGAATTACTTCCGTTTTAA
Organism: Phnomibacter sp.; assembly: GCA_046596065.1. GTDB lineage: Bacteria > Bacteroidota > Bacteroidia > Chitinophagales > Chitinophagaceae > Phnomibacter. Next base: position 1,712 of record JBKJNG010000147.1, read on the forward strand.
TCAGGCTGTAAAAGTACGAAGTGTTTATACAAAAAAGTATAAACAGGAGTTAAGTGGGGTTACGGAATGCGGAGGAATTGAAGGCTTGAAGGAAAAATACATTGGCTTAGAGGTTCAGGGTTTAGTCGTTTAGTTGGAAAATGATGCAGTTCGCTGCTGTATATCTTTGCATTATCTCAAAGGGAGTTACCCCGGTTTAGGCGTTTTAGTTGAGGGAAAAGCCACCGTCCATCAAATTATTTTACCATTTATCTAACGTCCGAATAATTTTCCGCCGCCCAAATATTTCTTAATCTGCTGATAACTAAATAGTTGAGATAACAAACAGTACTACCCGCTGTTAGGGTACTAAAAAAATAATGGTACTATGTTTTGCATAGTAGTACTAAAGACATATATCTTTGTGTTGTCAATAAGGGAAAGACAAGGATTTAGCGACAGACCAACAAACACACACCAGTCTAAACTTTCAAACCTCGTCTTCAGAAATTGTCGAACATCTTTTAAAAACACAAACACAATGAACATTGAAAACACCGCCAGCCAGATGCGTAAAGGAGTTCTGGAATTTTGCGTGCTGTCGGTGATTCGCCAGGGTGAGGCCTACCCCAGTGATATCATCGAAAAAATGAAAGCAGCTAACTTCCAGTTATTAGAAGGTACGCTGTACCCACTCCTCACACGCCTAAAAAATGCAGGGATGGTCACCTACCGCTGGGTAGAAAGTTCGGGAGGTCCGCCACGCAAGTACTTTAGCCTTACAGATACCGGCCTGCAGTTTTACCAGGAACTGGAAGCCACCTGGGCAGAAATGGTAAACGCAGTTAAAACAGTTATAGAGCCTTCTTTCATACACACACCCGAATAAAGGCGCTACACACAACACACCAACACGCAAACACACACAACAAGTACACATCACACAGAACACATCACACAAACACATCACTATCACACTAACAACACACTTTCAAAGCACACACCGCACACAAACAGTTTATTCATTATTAGTTATTGATTATTTCAACACACGGCTTACAAACACGCACACTTACTACAAACACACGCAAATACACACTTACACACTACACCAATGATTAGTAGTCTATCAATTAATAATTCTTTTCTCACTCACCAATCTGAACAAACGCTCAAACACCAATCACAATGAAAAAAGTTATCAATATCAATTTCCAGGGCCGCGTAATTCCCATTGAGGAAACCGCCTACGAGATGTTGCAGAACTATATCAGCACCCTTCGCAACTATTTTGCCAACGAAGAAGGCCGCGATGAAATAATAAACGACATAGAAAACCGCATAGGCGAGTTGTTCGATGAAAAATTGAAGAAAGGCGCTGCCTGCATTATGGATGCTGATGTAATCAATATCATGAACAACATGGGTCGTCCGGAAGATTTTGACCAGGATGATGAACCGGCAGCAAAAACAAAGTCGGAAGGATACCGTGGTGCTGCAACCGGCGCAGCGCAAACTACAGAAGCAGAACCCAATACTAAAAAGCGCCTTTACCGCGATGAGGAAGATAAAATACTTGGCGGTGTTGCAAGCGGCTTGGCTCATTACCTGAATATTGACCCGGCGATTGTACGCATCCTCTTTGCTGTACTTGCTTTCTTTGGTGGATCAGGTTTTCTCGTGTACATTATACTATGGATAGTGCTGCCAAGCCGTAGCCTTATCACCAATATCCGCAAGCGCCTTTACCGCGACACCGAAGACCGCGTAATAAGCGGTGTTTGCGGTGGCCTGGCCAAGTATTTCGATATCACCCCGGCAATACCACGTATAATATTCGCAGCTCCATTCATATTCGGCATTATAACCTCAGTTGGACGTTCGTTTTTCGACAGCGGTTCCGTATTTGCCGGCAGCTTTGGCGGTGGCACTTTCATACTGGTTTATATCATTCTTTGGATTGTATTGCCAGAGGCTTTCAGCACCAGCGAAAAGCTGGAAATGCGTGGCGAAAAAGTAGACCTTAACAGCATTCGCAACACTGTTATGAGTGACCTGGAAGGTGTAAAAGGCCGCGCTGAAAAAATGGGTGGCGAATTGAAAGAATCCGCTCAAAAAATTGCTTCTGAAGCCCGCCAAACATTTGGAGCAGCCGCCTCCGGTGTTGGTTCTGCAACAAGTTCCGTTGCCCGCGATACCTCGGCTGCCGTACGCAGAGGCGGCACAGGGCTCGGTCACGCTATAGCCATTCTTATAAAAGCATTTGTATATTTTATCGGCGGTGTAATAGCACTTGCTTTGTTTGCAGCCCTGATAGCTTTGCTTGGAAGTGGTGTTAGCGTTTTGCCTTTACGCGAATTTGTTTTGCAGGGACCAGCACAATACTTTTTTGCCTGGGGCACTTTGTTACTGTTTATTGGCGTACCCATTATAGCATTGCTGGTGTGGTTTATCCGCAGGTTAATGCGTGTAAAAACACATAACAAATACATTGGTTACAGCTTTTCTGCCCTTTGGTTTGTAGGCCTGTTTTGCCTGATTGGTTTAATAGCCAGCGTTTCCAGGAACTTTAGCAGCCAGGTTGGTAAAGCGGAAAACGTTACAATAAGCCAACCGGCTGGAAAGTTGGTTGTGGAAGTAAGTAAAAACAACATTTCTTATTATGATAGCTGGATAGATTTTGATGGTTTGATAAGTGCCGATCGTGATAGTATGTTTTTGAACACTGCCAAAATAAATGTGATCCGCAGTAAAGACAGTCTTTACCATGTACACCTGGTGAAAATCAGCCGTGGAGGCGACAGGCAGCAATCGCAATTTCTTGCGGAGAAAATAAGCTTTCCAATCATACAAGTTGATAGTAGCATTTTTCTTCCTTCCGCTTTTTCTGTAAGCAAAAATGAAAAATGGCGCAACCAGCGGGTGTTGGTTGTAATTGAAGTTCCTGTAGGGAAAAAGATTCGATTGGATGACCGCGTTAACAAGTATGATTATTTTAATATCGAGATTGGTCGTCACCGAAATTACCGCGATGATTACGACAGCGATTGGGAAGACGGAGAATGGTGGAGTGTAAATGAGGACCTGACAATGACGATGAATGGTCTTAAATCGGATAAAAAATTGGAAGAAGAAGCCAACGATGCAAAAGACGATCAAGAGGAAAAATCATTGCCACCTGCACCTGTAGCACCAGCTCTTCCAAGGCCAGGTAGTAAAGATTCTATCACAATTAAGAAAGACAGCGTTTACCATTATAACGGGCAAGTATTACCAAAGCCAGCAGCAAATACTGAAGCTGCCGCCGATGAAACAGATGAGGCCCAGGTTTCCAACAGTTCAAATTCAGGCAACAGAACACCAGTTATTCGGACCAACACTTTTATATCTGTCAGTCCAATGGCATCCATTTTCAGACTGTAGTTTAGGAATAGGCAGCACCGCACACAGATCATAACCAGTAACGCTCACACACGTAATTATGCACAGGCAACTTCTTGTATTTCTATTGCTGGCTTTTGGCATCAGCTGGGGTATCGACGCTTTCATTATCACGCAAAAAGTACAACCTGGCCCCATCATCATACTGGCTATGTGGGGGCCAGGACTTGCAGCCGTCATTACCAGTTTATGGTTTAATAAAACAGTAAAACCACTGGGCTTCACTTTAAAAAAGCCATCGTATTTACTGGCCGGTTATTTACTGCCTTTGTTGTATGCAGTGCCGGTTTATCTGGCCATTTGGCTCTTTGGTTTTGCAGGGTTTAATAAAGGATTTACCTGCAGTTACCTCGCGTTTTTTACACTCGGGCAGCTGCAACAGTTATTTGCCGCTTCCGGCGAAGAAATTGGATGGAGAGGGTTTTTATACCCGCAGCTATCAAAAAAGTTCAGCAAGTTTAATGCAGCATTATTAACCGGTATTATTTGGGCTGTGTGGCATTACCCGCTTATTATATTCAACCACCATGATGGGCCGCCGCTTTGGTATGTGTTAAGCTGTTTTTCGCTGATGATCATTTCTTTGTCGTTTTTGATGGCATGGTTACGCGACAAATCAGGAAATATTTGGCCGGCAGTTTTACTGCATGCAAGTCATAATTTTTACGTGCTGGTTTTCCTGGATAATCTTACCAACCCATCGCCTTACCGTTCTTATATGTATGGTGAAACCGGCCTTGGGCTGGCAATTTCAACATTTGTAATTGCCTCGTTACTATGGTTAAAACATGATCGCATCGTTGAAACCAAGC
>JBKJNG010000209.1:0-5173 GCA_046596065.1 Phnomibacter sp.
ATGAATAATTGATACTGAACAATGACCGCAGAATAGAAAATGATAGTTGATGTATTTTACTCACTACTATCCACACAACCACTAACTCACTACTCATTAATTACCACTCACTACTCACTAAAATAATCCAGGTTTGTTTCCGGTGTAATTTTTAGCAAGGTTTCATACATCAGTTGAATAGTAGATTCAATATCTTTTTTATGCAGCATTTCAACCGTGGTATGCATGTAACGCAGTGGTATGGAAATAAGCACAGAAGGGCAACCATCGTTGGCATAGGCAAAACTGTCGGTATCAGTACCCGTGCTGCGGCTAAGTGCCCGCCATTGAACATCTATATTATTTTTCTCGGCCACTTTTTCAACCAGTGCCAATAATTTATTATGCACTGCAGGTGCGTAAGCAAGCGATGGTCCTTTTCCACAACTTATATCGCCTTCTACATTTTTATTGATCATGGGCGTAGTAGTATCATGCGTTACATCGGTTACAATGGCAATGTTTGGTTTAATGCGACGTGCAATCATTTCAGCACCGCGTAGCCCAATTTCTTCCTGCACCGCATTAACAATAAACAATGCGAATGGAAGTTTGATATTATTCTCCTGCAGCAATCTTGCAACTTCGGCAATCATAAAACCACCAACACGGTTATCAAAAGCACGGGCAATTAAATAATCGTAAGAAAGTTCGTCAAACCCATCCTGGTAAGTTACCACAGCGCCAACATGAATACCGAGTGTTTCTATATCTTTTTTGGAGCGGGCTCCACAATCAAGAAATAAATTATCGACTTTAGGATGCTGTTCTTTTGTATCGGTTCCACCAACCCGTGTATGAATGGCTGGCCATCCAAACACTGCTTTTACAGGTCCTTTTTTACCATGTATCAATACCCTCATGGAAGGTGCAATCTGGTGATCAACCCCGCCATTTCGTTTCAGGTAAATTAATCCCTGGTCGGTTATATAATTTACAAACCAGCTTATTTCATCTACATGCGCTTCAATTACTACTTTAAATGCATGCTCAGGATTAATAATAGCAGCGGCAGAACCGTAAGGGTCGGTCATTACCATATCAGTATACGGTTTCACATAATCCATCCACAATTTTTGTCCACTGTTTTCAAATCCAACAGGAGTAGGCGTATTCAGGTAATTGCGTAAAAAATCGAATGATTTAGCGGGGATTGTAAAATCTGCGTTCTTAGTTTTCTTTGTGCCTTTCGCCATATTGGTTATTATTTTATTCGGCCCGAAATTATGGAATCAGAATGGCTGTACAAACAAGTACTGTTTGCAGTTTCATACTGGCATCAAGCATAATGTAACTGGGAAGCGAAAACATGCGCTTACTGCTGTAATCAACCATCCATGCCGTTGCAATAAGGCTTAACAATAATGCGGCGAGATAATGAATGCATACATCTAAATAATAGCCGGGGATTAATAGCAAGGCTGCAATAAGCAAACAGAGATAGCTTAATTGGTAACAACGTTTTTCTCCCATTAAACTTGCCATGGTATTCCGGGTGGTTTTTATAACTGTAATATCATCAGGCACATCAAATGGAATACAAATGGCCAACATGAATAAAAAACGGAATGTCAGCAGCCAGTAAAATTTATCATCAAAGCCATAAGGAATAAAGGTGGCAGGCAAAACAGTGCTGGAAATAGTCCAGACAATTAACAGCACTAATAATTTTAGATGACCATTTTACTTAAAAAGCCGCAACTGCTCAAAAGGTAATATTGGGAAACTATAGTCAATTGTTAAAACGCCCATCAGCAAAAGCCAATAGATCTGTATCCATTTTAAATTAAAAAATAGCAAGGCTGAAATAAGTGCTGCTATTACAATAGAGCCAATAAAATAAGAACGGTTGCGGATCCGGAATGCGAGTTTCGGTTTTGCAAGGGTGGTTGTTTTTTTTGTGAACAGGTCGTGCAGGCCGTATTGCAAAATTGTATTGCTGAACATGGGCACGTAGAACCAGTTTGGAAAATAAAGCCAATCTAACAGGACGGCGGTTTGCAGCCACAATGCAACGGCTGCCGTGCAGGTAAGCATGTTGGAGAAATATGTAAACCTTGCAAACGAGGCCAGCAAATTTTTAACCACCTATTAATTCTGAATGACGACAGGTTTATCTGTACGAATAGTGTCGCTGATGTTATTCGCCTTGTCTTTAATCCAAAAGTAAAAAATAGTTGTATCGGGCCGCTGGCACCTGTTGGCTGCATAAATTACATTACCCGTATTATTCGTGCCGTTTTCAAAAACTAGTTGAAGCTGTCCTTTAATATTGGAAGAAGTGGGAAATTCGGCCACTTTATAAGCAGCGGGGGCAGGGTAATCGCTGGTTGGGCAACTTGCAGTACGGTTTTGAATGTATAGCGTATCAGAAACATCACCCTCTTTATCGGTGAACTCAAGCTTAAAGGTTATCAGGTCGCCGCGGGAAATATTATACGAATTGACAGATTTGAATTTGAGTTGAGGCTTGGTGGTATATTTATCTTTGGTGCACCCGGCCAGTAAAATTGAAACGCCGGCAATGGTAAGTGAGGCCAGGAATAATGAATAGTGAATTCGCATACATCAAAAGTAATAATATCTTGAATTATGAAACGAAGGTCCCTGTGGGCTCAGAAATTTTTAACGTAACAAAAGAAAATTTTGAATCGAAGGCAATGCAAGTTTTTCAATATCAATTGGAAAACAATCCTTTGTTCAATAAATATCATCAATCACTTAAAGATAAACGGCAAGGTATAGGCGATATTTTACAGATTCCATTTTTGCCAATTTCTTTTTTTAAAACCCATAAGATTACCTGTTTTGAAGAGCAGGAAGAGAAAGTTTTTTTCAGCAGTGGCACAACCGGATTGACGGTAAGCCGGCACTTTGTAAAATCGCTGGCGATATACGAAGAATCCTTTGCCAAATGCTTTCAGCAATTTTATGGCTATCCATCGCAGTACGCTTTTTTGTGCCTGCTGCCATCTTATCTTGAAAGGGATGGCTCATCACTTATTTATATGGCGGAGCACCTCGTCCGGATGTCCGACAATATCGACAGCGGTTTCTTTTTAAATGCAACCGGTGCTTTAACTGAAATATTGTTAAGAAGAGAAGAGGCGCAGCAACCTACCTTTTTATTGGGGGTAACTTTTGCCCTGCTTGATTTTGCAGCCCATGTAAAATTGGATTTAAAACATACCATTATAATGGAAACCGGCGGCATGAAGGGCAGGAGGGAGGAACTTACCCGGGTACAGGTTCATGAATTATTGATAAATTCTTTTAATGTGCCAGCCGTTCATTCCGAATATGGGATGACGGAGTTGCTTTCGCAAGCTTACTCAAAAGGAAATGGCATTTTTCAATGTCCGTCCTGGATGAAGGTGCTGGTAAGGGAAGAAGATGACCCGTTTGCCATTAAGCGCACTGGTAGCGGCTTGCTTTGCGTTATTGACCTTGCTAATATGTATAGCTGTTCATTTATAGAAACAGCCGATGTAGGCAAAGTGTATGATGATGGCAGTTTTGAAGTGTTGGGCAGGATGGATAACAGCGATATAAGAGGCTGCAGCCTTTTGGTATTATAATAGAAAAGAAGCCGGCTCACAATGAACCGGCTTCTTTTCTATTATATTTTGAGTACCTGGGCTTAGTATCCTTTCACCATAAATACACAATCTTCGAGCCTTTTAATTTGCTGCACCCTGTCCATGCCTTTAAGCCTTGAATTGGTTGGCAGCTTAATAGACAGGTTAGCTGAATCTTTCTTGAGTTCTTCGATAGCCTTATTTATGTTAATGGCTTTTGAAGCAAAAACAACCTCATTTGCTTGCTTGTCACGGTTACTTAAAATACCGATAATGTCTCCGTTACGGTCAAGCAATGGCCCGCCACTGTTACCGGGATTAGCACTAATAGCTATCTGGATGCTCAGGGTATCATCGTTATAACCACTACGGGCACTCATGTAACCACGGTTGTAAACCACTGAATTTCTTGGATAACCGACAGTAAAAATCTCTTCACCCAGGTCAACTGTTCCTTTTCTTATAGAATAAGGAAGGTTGGTAACCGTTTTCCAATCCTGGTCTTCAATTTTTAGAATGGCGATATCATTAGCGATATCGTTATAAATATTTCTGGCAATGTACTCACGGCCTTTGTTTACCACCACGAGTGTTGAGGCACCATTTATTACATGAGAATTGGTAACCAGATAGCCGTTGCCATCAATCAAAAAGCTACTACCACCGCTTTTTTGTGGTCCTTCAGGGCTTTTCGCGGGTGTTGATATTAACTGGTTTATCTTTTTAGATTGTTCATTGGTCTTTCCTTCCAGTTCATTCATTTTTCGGCTAAGAAATTGAATATCTGACTGGTTGGTTTTTGGTGTAAGCAGGTGTAAGGAACCACTAATGGTAAGCGCAGTAATGCCGGCAATAGAAGCAGCGACTGCGATTGTGCGTTTGTATTTCTTCCAAAGCTGAATAATGGGAGCACCTTTCTGCTCATCAGGAATTTCATCAATGATGCCTGTTTCAAGCAAATGATTGTGCATCAGGTGAAGCTGGTGTTTAAATTCCCTGCGTTCACCATAATGTCCTAACTCATGCAGAAACATTTGCTGTTCCACCACAAGTTGATCTACGTCGGCATTTTGCCTGCGCAATTTTTCAAAGTTAGCCAGCTCCTCAGGATTCATTTCTCCGTTCAGGTAGCGCTCCACGGCATCAAGCAACACTAAGTCTTCCATTATTCCGGTTGTTTATATTGAGCAAAAAACAATTTTTTCAATCTCATCAGGCATTTATATTTCTGGTTTTTAGCATTGTCGGCATTGGTATAACCAAATTCTTCTGCTATTTCAACCATATGCTTCTTATTTATATAATAGGCTTCCAATAAACTTTTACAAGGTTCACCTAGGCTTTTCATAGCCGAATCCATCATTATAAAGTCGTTGTCAAGCTTTTCTTTTTCTTCTATTTCTTCTTCAACCGGTATAAGTTCTTCCATGCTTTCAACGGGCGTTGTATACCTGTTGTTGTGCTGAAGTCGTTTAAACCAGATGCGCCTGCATATTGAATAGAGGTATGTTTTTATTTGGCAGGTAAGTTCGAATGAAGGCTTTTTGCTGTTTTCA
>JBKJNG010000211.1:0-6977 GCA_046596065.1 Phnomibacter sp.
TTTAATGGGTGGTAAAAGGCACTTTTTTACCCCCCATTAAAAATGTGCCTTTTACCACCGGCAAAGGCTGCGGGTAATTTTGACGCCAGTAACCAGTTACCAGCACGCTATCCAAATAGTGAACCTGGGCTATTGAATCCTGCGGGTGCCGTTCATGTTGAGCAGCTGCACTCAATTGTAATGCCAGAAGAATTGCTATGATTCCTATAACGCTCATACACTGCGCTCTTAACAATATCATTCCTTGCATAGCGTACTTAATTAATAAATTTAGTATCCCACATAATTTAAGCCAAAATTCATGTCAGCTCAGACTCGCCACGCTTTTGGTACCGGCCTGCCGATTTTAATATTTGGTCATTCATTTTCACCCGATTAATCAACTATTATCGCTATGATAAACTAAGTAATTACAACGCCTTTTATGTAAAAAAACCAAGCTTAATTCGAGCCATCTGTTTTACCGCGATTTACAGCAAATGAACCGATGGCTTTACCACAGCGCAATCCCACTACGCAATCAAAACGGTAGTGAATACCGCCGTAAATTCTTGAGTTACTTGCCTCCAGCGCCATTGCATCGAATTGTGTTTTTGCCTGCGGGAAAATATACGCCAACACTTCGGAAGCTGCGCCTGAAAAAGTAGAGTGACCTGATGTATAAGAAGGGAAATTAGGGGTGCCGATTGTTTTGATAGAAGGATCGATTTGCGATGGCCTCGGGTAAAAATAAAACGACTTGGTATCCCAGCAGCAAATGCCCGCATCCTGCATGGCCATATTAAGAAGGCTTAGCGTGCGGGCAGTGCGTAATTCGTTCATTTTATTTTCAGCAATCATGTTACAGGCTATTTCGTTCCAATGTCCCGGCGGTGTGTAGGTGCTTAAACCATCGCCCCAATATTGTGCGATGCGCCATTGCTCATTGTTGCCGGTTCGGTCGATACTTTTTACTTCTTCCAACGCTTTTTTAAATTCCGCGGAACCTAATGCTGGCGGTGGTTCGGGCCGCATTGAATCACGTTGTATTGAGGAAAAATTCCAAAGTTTTACATTGCTAAAAAATGGAAGCATCATTGGGCGTGCGGGTGTTTCAAGGCTTTTCCATGGGGTTGCAAGTCCGTTAGCTACTGCATTGCTTTCCAGTTGCGCCCATAATGTGGGATTACCAACTGCCTGGCCCATCCCATCACCTTTGCTGCGGGCTAAAAAGCGGTTTGCTACCTCATTGGCAATACTTTCACCGGCAGCAATATCACTTGGCGTACAAACACCACTCAATATTTTAGCCTTTTTCTCTTCAGTTGCCATGGCTAATAACTTTACTGAATCAAGCGGGAAAAAAGCTTTCAGCATCCGGTAATGTAACTGGCCAATTACTGCATCTTCTGATGGGTAAGATGGCAAATCTGTTTGAATGGTTTCAAGCGCTTTTACTTTATTGTCGTTTACCGATGCACTCATGCGATTATACTGGAATTTATATTTCCAGCAAGTAACAAGTGCATCGTAAGTGGCGGCACTGCTATAGGCGTAAGCACGGGAGGCATACGGTGGATTAGCGAAAGGAAAATTAGGATAAGCACCGGGATTGGCCGCACTTGGAACCGGGTATGTGCCATCGGCATTCGCTTCGGGAGGAATATTGTATTTAGCTACCAGCTCCCGGGCAAGCGTATTCCATTTTATGATTCCACTGCATTTCCAGTTATCAATGGTCTGCTGATCTGCTTTTGAGAGTGCAGCCTGCATTTGTACAACCTGGGCCAGTTCGGCCTGGTAAGCCGCACTTGTTACTGCCTCGGGAGCAGCAATGGTTATATCGGTGGGGCCTGCCAATACAATTGTTTTCCAGCTACCGCCGTTAGCCTCAATATTAGCTGGATCAAAGTCGGCTACCGATCGTTCCGCTACATCTTTATTACAAGCAGCTACTAATACAACAGCGCCTGCGATCAGTACATATTTATTTAAATTTTTCATTAGTTGTTGTTGTGTTGATTAACATTACTTCGAAGTCCTCAGCGTCATTCATTATTGCCTTATTAACCGTCTGACTACTTGCCTTTTTCGTTAGTAGCTTTTTTCTTTTTAAAAGGCCTGAATACATATTGTGCACCTGCCATCCAGGTAAATGCTCTGCCCATGTTGCGGCCGGCAATTGTTTCATCAGCAGTACCTGTTACGGCGAGTCCTTTTACATATGGCACCCACAGCAATACGTCTACACCTACTGCCTGCATATCCATTTTATTGCCAGGGTATGGCATATCGTTGCGCCGTATATCGCTGCCGCTTGTACTGTTCATAAGCATGTAATGAACATTAGTACGGATGCGGTAATTGTCATAACCTACTTTAATGGAAGCATCCCACATATCGGGTATTTTCATTTCGTCGCTGTAATGCTGGGCATCGGTGTAATAGGTTTGACGGTCAACGGTAATATTGCTGCGGAAATTGTAACCACCCTGGATGGTTGCAAAAAAATCTTCTTTATAAACTACATGCCCCACCAAACGAAGGGTTGCAGTTTTGCTACCGATTCCAAGTGAATAAGGCAAATAGTCGGGCACATAATTAGTTGCTGGTAATGAAAACCCTGCAGTGCCAAACAATGCGTAGCGCATTTTCCTTTTAGTGATATCAAGTAAATGGTATTTGGCAGCGAACGAGAAATCCTGCCATCCTTTTTTACCGGTCATATTACCAACGTTTGAACTGTTGTTTATATAGGGCAGGGATACGAACAAATTCAGTTTATCGGTTACGCCAAAGCCGAGCATTGGCATAAAGGCTTTAGAAGTAAACCTTCCGATGTTCAGGTTTTGCCGAAGGCGGGTTCCTTCCCAATAATGTTTCCACTGGCTTTGTTTGTAACCTGCCACAAAGCATAATTCGCCTTTGCCCATGGTAAAGCCATCATCGGGCATTTGTGCCAGGCCGGGTAATAATAAACAGGAAAGCACCAATATGCCACCGGTTTTAATAAATAGATTCTTCATTGCCAATGATTTTATAAAATAATGATTGTTATACAGGCCGTTTAGTGCCGGCAATAAAAGATAAATAGCGCTTGTTGCAGCAGTTCCTACGGGGAAAGAGTAACTATTGTTGTGATGATGGAACCAAGACAGAAGCCGCACTTTTCTTTGCCTTTTTAGCTATCCTGTATGAATAACCTAAGCTGATAGAATAGTCAGCGAATGCTGCATCGCCCTGTACATGTACATATTTTGAAGGATCGGTGATCTTTGAATTCTGCAATTTCTGGTCGGCAATATCAGCAGCGCTTTGAATACGGTTCTTTATAAAATTGTAAGGCACAAACAGGCTAAATGTGCTTTGTCCATGAACGTAAGAAATGCCCGGCTCAATGGCTACAACGTAACCCGGGCGGCGATAAGCAATTTGGCCGCCAAAAGCATCATATGCAGGAATACCTTCAAACCTGCCGGCCAACGAAAGCGTTAATTTCTTCGCCTTACCAATGCCAGCCATAACCCCTGCACGGGCAAAATATTGGTCGGGTGATGCATACACATTGTATCCTTCCAAACCGGGTTTTGGCGCAGATTTAAATGTACCATTGCTTTCTCTTGGGTTAAACAGGTAATAACCATTAGCAAAACCATACAAGCTTTTGTACAGTTTTACAAAACCCTGTAATTCTATTGAAAAGCCTAAACCACCATCGCCGGGTTGAATGGCCTGGTCCATAACAGCAAACTTATGTGTGCCATCTGATTGAGGCGCCTGGTCAACCACATTATGTTTTCCGGTAGGCAATTTAAGCCCACCACCCACCATCAGGTTTCCATTATGTGCAAGTTCAGGATTGAATATCCAGTAGTTAACACTCATGCGAACATCGCCCAAACCCTGTGCAAAAACACTATAGCGAAAAGTATCTACTACTGGTTTCGTCTGGCGCATTACCTGCGAGCGTTCGTTGTGGACATATGGAAGGGTAAGATTTACCTGCACCCTATTAGAAACGGCGTATGATAAGTTAAGATCAAGCGCATGCGAATAAATGTTAACCGCGTTGCCATGATCTACCCCATCTGCTCCAATACCGCCTCCTGTATTCTGGCGCTGTGGCTGCTCTTCGGTGCCTACAAAATGCCTCCACGAATGGAAATAACGATAATTAGCACCTACCTGGAAACTACCTTTTTGCAGGTTATACGAACTTGAAAACAGTGCGTTTAAACCGCCCATTTGCCTTACGGCAACACAACCCTGTGCGTTTAATAATTGTTGATTTATTGCAAAAAGCACAGCTATAATAATAAATTTTTTCATTGGTTAGTTTGGTTTAATCCCGTTATGATAATGAAAGCCACGGCGATGGAACACCGTTTGCTCTATTTGAGTTTGCTTTTAAAAAGTCAAACGCATCGTTTGGTATAAAAGCAACAGGTTTAGTGCCTGGTTTCTGTATTTTTTAATAAATGGCTTTTATAACATTACTTCTTCATCTTCAATTTATTGACTACCATCTGTCCCACTCTTGCACCATAATCGGTACTAACAAGGCAACTGTGGTGAAAGTGAATGCCCCCATAAAACCTGGCCCAGTTATTCTCATCGGCTGCCTGGCGGAAAGATTTGAAGGAACGGCTTTCGATGCCAAACTCCAATTCAGTAGTATCGGTGTAATTGAAATTATCACCAAAAACACTGGTCATGGCTTCAGCAGCTGCAGATGATACTGTACTGTGGCCGCAGGTATATTCTGGAAACGGAGGTGTTTGAAGTAATGGTCTCCAATTCGGATCAATGTATTTGTTGATCACCGTTTCGGGGCGAACTGTTTTGCTTCTGAATTTCTCATCCCAACATTGTATAAAAGCATCAAAACTTGCTATTGCAGTTATAGCATAAGCATAAACGGTTGCAGAAAAATCAAGTTTTGCTTTTTCTGCTGCAATGCCTACAATACCCATCCAATGGCCCGGAGGCGAAAACTTTTTGGTACTGTACATTACATGCCCGCTTACGTTCAGCTTAAAAGGATTATCGTCCCAAAAATTTGCCATGTGTTTTTGTTCTTCTGAAAGACTGTCTCCTGCATTCTTAACCGCCATCACCTCTTTGTAGTAAGCGCTGCTTGTATTCGTGATGTTAAATGGCAGCGGCGGGGGCGGCCTGAACTGGCTGCAACTATCCATTACCATTGGCCTGATCTTGTTCCAGTTAGGTTCCATGGCTTCAGCATACATAGGCGGCGTTGGCACCCAGCGCCCCGGCGAATCAATAACCGTATACTTGGTGGAGCCGCGTGTAGCAGCGTAACTGTCATCTTTAGCCCAATTGATAATGGCCGCGGAAATTGAATCGGCAAACTGTGCTGTTTGTTTTTCAACTTCTGATGGAAGCCCTTTATCTCTTGCTTCATTTAACAGTTTATCGCGGTATTCGTCCATGCTACCTTCAGGAAAAGTAACAGCGCTCCCAACTTTCATATAGGCCATCAATGCTGCCAGGTCGTAATCTATTTTATCGCTTTGCGGTACCGGCATAGGCTTTAATCCTTTTACCTGGCCCGCCAGCGAATTGTAGCTGGTTTTATTACCGGCAGCCATTGATTCGTATGCGGCTAATGCAGCATACGTGTAGTTGCGGCTTGCAATAATGGGTGGAAAATTATTACCCATTACAACCGTATTCAGTTCATGAACTGTTATTGCGAACAGGTTCGGGTTATGCAGGTAATCGATATATTCTTTATTCTCTTTACAGGAAAAAAATAACAGGCCAAATAAGGCGGCAACACACACATTTTTCATAACACAACAATTAGGGAAAAGCTACCCATACAATGCAAGGCAGCACAATAGATACATTATTTAAACCGATAGCATTCGGCTATCGTTACCAGGAAATAACAAAATGTTGAAATGAAAAACTTAGCACTCGGGAGGCTGGTGAAGTGTAAGTGTTTGCCGGCTTTTAAGGGCTGAAACAAGTAAGGGCCAGGAGTTTTCCGAACTTTCAAAGACTGGCTTAAGGGCTGAATAATGAATTACAGCATCATCATAATCGCCAATAAAGTTATTGATGACTATAGATTTGGAAGATGACTGATGATCTGTTTGCTGGTTGAAATTATTTACGAGCTGGAAAAATTCGTCGCGGGCTGCAACAACGGTTTGCTTTTCATTATTAGGCAGGCAGCGGTAAAGCATTTTACCTTTGTCTAATTTCCTTTCTACATACTGGTAGTGAGCGCCATTAATCTCAATGGTTCCGTTTACATGTTCCCATTCAAGCCAGTCGTTTGTATAAGGCAGATTAGTTATAACACTTAGTTCTACCAGGTTTTCAGAATTGAAACTACGATTGTCGATAACAGCCTGTAAACGGTCTTCCGCACGGTTTTGCAGCCAGTCTGCAACCATGCGATAACCGCATATGTTGAAGAGTAACAAGACGAAAAGCCCTATGGAAGCAAACCTTTTCACGGGTGAAAGATATAGAAAGTGTTGGTTTTTGTTAAACCGGCACCAAAAAAATATTATCTGTATGATTACAGCGATGCTTGAAATGCTGCATGAAGCCACCTTTTTAATACCTGCTGGCCATGTCAGCTAATAATCCCACTGCCAAAGTAGGTATGTAAAACTCCGGGAAGATTGATGCCTTCCGCTGTTTGATTGTTTTCCAAAAGAGCGGCTACAATTCTTGGCAAAGCCAGGGAAGAACCGTTCAAAGTATGGCAAAGCTGCGTTTTCCCATTCTCGTTTTTGAACCTGCATTTCATACGGTTGGTTTGAAAAGTCTCGAAATTACTGACGGAACTTACCTCCAGCCAGCGCTGCTGTGCAGCACTCCAAACCTCAAAATCGTAGGTGATGGCACTTGCGAAACCCATATCGCCGCCACAAAGCCGCAGAATGCGATAAGGCAATTGCAGTTCCAGTAACAGGCCGGAAACGTGTTCGATCATTTCATTAAAAGCAGCTTCACTT
>JBKJNG010000370.1:0-3403 GCA_046596065.1 Phnomibacter sp.
TACTACCTCTTCATCTAAAACAGATATGGAGTACGCTTACGAGATGGGCGCTGATAAATTTTTAATAAAACCCATTACCCTGACCGAAATGAAAATTACCACCAACACAATCCAGAATATAGCTTTGCTGTATAAACAGAAAAGTAATTAATTCGACGTGCATTTGGATATTGCAATCGCTTTAAAGCGATTTTTTTATGGCTGATGGATTATTTGAGTTGTTTAAAATACTATAAGCTAGGCCTGCAAGAGCGTTACAATAAATGTACTGCCTTTACCCGGTTCGCTAATTACATTAATTTCACCATGATGTATACTTACAATTTTTGCGCATAATGAAAGCCCGATTCCCGACCCTTCATATTCCGCACTGCTATTAAGCCGCTGGAAAGGAAGAAATATCTTTTCAAAGTATTCATTATCGATACCAATACCATTATCGGTTACCGAAATTTTAGCTTTGCCATTTACCACTTCACTGGCAATAGAAATAACCGGTTTTTCAACAGAAAACTTAATTGCGTTCCCTATTAAATTATAAAACAATTGCTGTAGATAGCCTTCATTACCTTTTACATAGGGCATGGTCCCAACCGTTATCTCCGCTTCCCTGTCAAGTATCTTAACTTCAAGATCTTCTATAGCAAGGTCAATCACATTTTTCAAATTAACATCCTGTAGCTGTACATCCTGCGTAAGTTTCGACAAACCCAAAACGTCGGTTATTAACCGTTGCATGCGGTTAGATGACCTGGTAATTTTTTGTATTAATTCCTGGCTGCGGGTATCAAAAACTTCTTCGTTACGTTGTTCCAGCATGTCGGAAAATACAATGATTTTCCGTAAAGGTTCCTGCAAATCATGAGAAGCTACATAAGCAAACTTTTCCAAGTCAGCATTCGCTATTGCCAGTTTTCTTTCTGCTTCTTTCCGGCGTTCTATTTCATTTACCAGTTCGTTATAGGTTCGTTGTTTAAAAAATTCCGGCAGCAGTTTTACCAGGTAATAAACGGTCATCATACTCACAATGGCGGTTGCCAATCTTACAAGTGCATTTAACCGGTACATAGGTACCCAAAACATCATTACATCAAGAAAATGTGTTGTACCACACAACAATATAAATGAAGCAAAAAGAAAATATATTCTCGAGAACTGGATGCCTTCCTTTTTTTTACGGAGATACTTAAAAATAAATACCGGAATAAGAAAATATGCCAGCCATATAGTAAGGTCACTTATAATATAAAGCCAGCCATGAAAGTCAGACCATTGTCCGCAAGACCAGCGGGGGGGCCAAAGACCGGTTTGAAATAAATCTGAAAAAAAATCAATAACCTCGTTCATAAATTCAAAGCATTCACTTTGTTAAGGAAGGGAATGATATAGTAAAGCTACTTTTTAATGCTAAAAGATATAAAGACCATTAGCTTACTTACCTATTCCGGCATGGTAGGCACGCTTTATAACTTATTGGTAATAATACAAAATTGTGCCAATATGTTGATATTTCCCTTTCATCCAGGCCATATAAAATAATTGCGGTTGACTCAAGCGTACACCCTCGCTATCTTACAGCTTCCACTTATAATTAACAAGCAATGTGCCTGCTATTCGTTCCCGATCAACGATCCAGAATTGACAACTTTTTGATTTTATACCTTGGTTACAAATTCTCAAAATTTAGCCGATTCTTTCAATTTATGTATAACAATTAAATTTGCGTCAAATGTTTATGAATGTTTCTATTTATTTATATTTAGCGAATACTATAAGTCGACAGGCCCGGTTTCCAAATAACGGAACTGGCTTTTATGGTTTTTAACATAGCAAATACTTTATTAACCAACAATCCTCTCATCTTTAAGTGTACACAACATAAGCTACATTCAAAAAAGCCGGATAATGTTTTTCTCACGCCTTCAAATAGTCAAACAATCAAGTGGTAAACTGGTAAAAGCTTTTTTACTGGTTATTTTAATTTCATTCACTTCATGTCAGAACCTTAAAAAAGAAAATACAGAAAGCCCCGGTGCCTCAAATAAGAAATTAGAAGCTTTACCGAATGAACTTGCAGTAATTGAATCTCCGGATGATGCATTAAACGCTTTGAAAGACGGCCATGCACGTTATAAGAATGGCCAGTTTGAACACATTCATATTAAGCGGGTACCTACTGAGCCTGAAGAAGAAGCTCATCCATTTGTAGCTATTATCGCTTGTACTGATTTTAAAATACCTACGGAAATACTTTTCGATCTCGACAAGCAAAACATTCTATTACTGGAAAGTCCGGCAAACACCGACGATGAGAAAATTGCTGCCGTTTTAAAGTCTGCCAACGGACTTCAAAAAATAAAACTAGTACTGGTATTAGGCCATTCCGATTGCGAAACAATCAGAAATATTGTCACTAACAAAACAGACACCGCTTCAGAAATTATAAGAGATCAAATTACCGCAGCGATACCTGCAAACCGTACCGATACATTACACCTCGTAGAAAACACCGTTTTAAATAACATAAAACTTACCATAAACCGCTTAACATTCAGAAATGCGGCAATCGATTCATTGCTTAAAAAAGACAGGCTTCAAATAAAAGGGGCTTACTATAATGCTGCTACAGGAAAGTTGTTATTCGACGAAGAATTTAAATAATACAATGGAGTTAATTAAGGTCAGGGAATTGTTTGTTTTTGATAACGCAATTCAATAGCACTATTTTAGCATAAATTCATTACACTATTACATTAACAGCTATCTTAATGTTGATCATTTATGAGTCAATCGGCCTCTTTCTATAGTATCGCTAATGCAGATTTTATTACCATTGAGCAATCAGACGATAAGGAGCTTGACATTGCTCCTTTTGTTAAAGACTATTGCACGTTAGACGATTCGTATATGGCTTTGGAATTTACGCTTGTAAGCGGCCAGGATGAAGAAGCCATTACGTTTATTGAGGAGATTTTTAATCCCACTGAAAGTTTTGGAGGAAGCGATTTTAGCGATATCGATATTGACAATATAGACCCGCAGGCGCTTGAAGCAATGGTGATGAACGATGCATCGGTTTATTACCTGCCGCCTGAAAAAATTTCCGATATAACCCGGGTACTTGAAAATATTGACGATTCGTTTATCGCTGCCAATTACGATCCTGCCGCGTTAAACGATAACGGTATTTATCCGGCCAAATGGCATAATGATGGTAGTCCCGAATTACAATACAATGCTGCGCACTTACAGAAAAGCCTTAGTGAATTAAAATCGTTTTTTCAAAAAGCG
Organism: Phnomibacter sp.; assembly: GCA_046596065.1. Classification (GTDB taxonomy): domain Bacteria; phylum Bacteroidota; class Bacteroidia; order Chitinophagales; family Chitinophagaceae; genus Phnomibacter. The sequence continues at coordinate 3,292 of JBKJNG010000370.1, forward strand.
GCCATGGAAAAAGATTACATACTTACCTATATGCAAGGGTAAAAGCAGCTTTTGGTACCCTTACTATGTTTTGGGCACCTCTAAAAAAAACCTGATACTGCGTTACCCCAAT
>JBKJNG010000330.1:0-2728 GCA_046596065.1 Phnomibacter sp.
GTATTGGTGCCATCATAACCTCTTACCCGCCAATAGTACCTGGTAAATGACTGCAGGGAATTGCCATTAAAAGCTATCTGTATATTTTGATCAGATGATACCTTTCCCGTTTGCCAAACATTACCTTTTAATTGTTTGCAATCAGCTTCATTACCTGCAACAACAATTTCATAGGCTGTTTGAAATTGGTTTCTTCCACTGATTGTATATTGCCAGCTAAACCGTGGATTTTCTGTTTGAATGCCCAATGGATTGTTGACATATTCACAGGTTAATTGCCCGGGTTTTAATCCCAAGGCATTTATCGCTGACATGCAAACAAAACAGCCAATCAGCAATCCAATTATTTTGATTTTCATACAGCAGTTAAATTTTATTAGAAACCATGATTTATGATTTGTCGCCTTTACGTATTAAAGGATTAGCATTTATTTTGCCTCATCTCCAGCTCTTTTCAATGAAGAGAGTTTTCCTATGCTGCTTTTATTGCGAATGAAGGTTTTGCCTGTATTTCAATACCATTTTTTACATGTTACCACTAATGCCGGCAAACCTTTCCACATAACTATACTACGGTACAATATCATCATACCTCATTGGCCATTTAACCGCAAAGCCATCCCTGGCGGCCTTCAAAATCGTACTTACTCGAGCGCTGAGTAGCAAGCGCCCAAATCAGTGATTTTCCACCCACCCGGTAACCAAGGATCCCATAGAAGGGCTTTTCCTGCACATAGGGATGCTCTTTGTCCTTTACAAAAATGCTGTATTGTTTCATCAAATGCGTAACAACCCCCCGCTATCGGGTTCACCCTTTCGATTGCATCAAGTTGGCCGCGGTTTTTAAACTGCCAGGGATTAAGGGTAGCAGTCGGGTAATCTTTTAGGTGCTCTACCATTCTGTCTCTTTCAAGCACGCGGGTTTTAAGTCCTTTTTCGCAAAGTTCTTTAGCAGACCAGCCACCGCTGATCCCAGAGCCCACAACTATGGAATCGAAATGATTTGATTCAGGCATAACAAGATTCTATTAAGGCGAAGAACGGGAAGTTTACTGAAAACTACAGCTTGAATATACACAGGTAGCGAAAAGTATAACGCCTGGATACAACTACTTGTTTATTAGCGGTTATTTATCAAAAAACTGGCGATATAAAACAGTAAAAAAGTTCATTTAATTCTAAACACAGTTATCTGTTTTGTAAGTAAAGAATGGGATTGCAGATAGAAACATATCCCATCTAAAATTTTATTGGCTCAATAATTGCACTAGAAGATGCTAAAGAATAAAGCACACTGTCAGTGTAAATAACAAATACAATTCAGCTTTAAAAATTGAACATAACCTTAAGATATTGCCATGAGAATAAAAGTTAAACGCCCGGGTTTGTGCGTGCCTGAAATCCAATACTGAATTTACGATATCCATTAATATAATTTCCAAGTAACAGTATCGTTGCAAAATAACATTTGCCACTGTTCGTCGAAAAACCATGATAAGCCAATATGAAACTGCGTGATAGCGATTTGCTATTTCTTTCACTATTTACCGACCTGGTAATAATGAATCTCGCCATTTTTTTAATGGGTTTACTTCACATCAGCATTTTTAATGTTAGGGGTGAGGACATTGGATATTACCTGTTGCACGGTAACATCATACTTGTACTTGCTTACTTTCTTTATACGCCCCGAAATATTTATTTACGCGATGGCTTTTGGCAAGAGTTTGTTTGCATTAGTAAACAGTCCTTAATCATCGTAGCAATATCCGCTATTGTATCGTTCTTTATTTTGCCACAACAATTCAGCAGGGAATTCATCATTCAATACACAGTGTTTTTTTATATAGAAAAATTAACCTATTATTTCAAACGACACCGTTACCTGCACTATAAACTTGAAAATAATGACAGCATCCGTACACTCATTATTGGCATTAACGACACCAGCCGGCACCTTCGGAAAGTAATTGACAACAGCATGATATTCGGCTACAAGTTTGTTGGCTACGCAAACACCGAACCAATTAAAAGTGAAGATATAATTGGAGTACCGGAAAATATTTCGAGACTGATTGAAGCGCATAATATCCAGGTGGTTTTTGCGACTGTTTCAATTTTTAACGACCATGCAAAGGCACAGGAATTGCTGGATACGTGCAACTCAAAAGGTGTAAGGCTTTGGTTTGTACTGGAAAATCAGCGCTGGTTAAAACGGCATGTTATTACTGAATCTATTGGTGATATGGTGTTGGTTAACCCACAAAAAATTCCGTTGGATGATATTAGCGCACGGCTTCAAAAGCGCTTGTTTGATATAGCTTTCAGCACGATTGCTATCATTTTTATTTTCACCTGGCTATTTCCAATTATTGCGCTGCTTATAAAACTCAGCTCCAAAGGACCCGTATTTTTTATCCAGGAACGTACTGGTGTAAACAACAAAACTTTCAAGTGTATCAAGTTCAGAAGCATGCAGGTAAATACTGAAGCAAACGAGAGGCAGACGACTTATAATGATCCAAGAAAAACTGCGATCGGGCATTTATTACGATGCACAAACCTCGATGAATTACCGCAATTCATTAATGTATTTCTCGGTAACATGTCGGTTGTTGGCCCACGTCCGCACATGATTAAACATACCCTTGAATATTCAAAACTCATAGACTACTACCTGATACGTCATTTTGTAAAACCAGGCATTACCGGCTATGCGCAGGTAAAC
>JBKJNG010000419.1:0-3830 GCA_046596065.1 Phnomibacter sp.
GGCTGGTTTGTAGCGCCTTCTTTTGGTTTGTCATCTTTTATAACTTCCTCATCTTTAACAATTTTTGGTAGATTAAATTTTACATTTTCTGATGTTAAATCTGTATCTGCCAAAAATTGTTAAAGATGAGGAAGTTATAAAAGATGACAAACCAAAAGAAGGCGCTACAAACCAGCCCGATAATTCCACTGTTCAAATTCGCAAAAACTTTAATGAAACAGCATTCTTTTTTCCTGATCTTCACACAAACGATAAGGGTGAAATAGAATTTAGTTTTACCATTCCGGAAGCATTAACACAATGGAAATTACAGACACTTGCGCACACAAAAGATTTAAGTACTGCCATTGCAACAAAATCAATTGTTACACAAAAACAATTGATGGTGCAACCCAATGCACCACGCTTTTTCCGCCAGGGAGATAGTCTTGTTTTGGTTTCAAAAATTGTAAACTTAACAGGTGACAGTTTAAAAGGAACAGCACAATTACAACTTCTGAATGCAGCAACGCTAGAAGCGGTTGATATAGTTTTTCAAAACAAAACAGCTGTGCAAAACTTCAGCGTTCCGGCAGGACAAAGTATCTCCGTTAGTTTCCCGATTTCCATCCCCATGCAATACGCCGATGCTTTGATGTACCGCATTATTGCAAAGGCCGGTGATGTAAGCGATGGCGAAGAAATGGCGCTTCCTGTGCTAACAAACCGCATGCTGGTAACAGAATCATTCCCGATTAACATGCGTGGCACTAACAGCAAAAAATTTGTATGGGATAAGCTTTTGAAATCAGGTAATAGTGCCTCATTACAAAACCAATCTTTAACCGTTGAATACACGAGTAATCCAACCTGGTATGCAGTGCAGGCATTGCCTTATTTAATGGAATTTCCATACGATTGCGCAGAGCAAACATGGAACCGTTTTTATGCAAATGCACTTGCTTCAAAAATTGCGAACAGCATGCCTAAAATAAAAGCGGTTTTTGAACAATGGAAAAACATTGACACTGCTGCATTACTTAGCAACCTGCAAAAAAATCCCGAATTAAAAGAAGTTCTGTTAGAAGAAACACCGTGGGTTTTAGATGCGAAAAACGAATCAGACCAAAAGAAAAATATTGCTTTGCTATTTGACATGGTGCGCATGAGTAATGAAGCAGATAAAGCCATTAGCAAACTGAAAGAAATGCAAAGCAGCAATGGAGGTTTTGTTTGGTTCAAAGGCGGTCCGGATGACCGCTATATGACACAATACATTCTTACTGGTATCGGTCATTTACAAAAGCTGAATGCATGGCCTGCAGCACAAACAAACACGCTAAATGAAATCGTTGCCAAAGCCATTCCCTACCTCGATGCAAGACTCAAAGAAGATTATGATAATTTGATAAAATATAAGGCTGATCTGAAGAAAAACAACCTGTCATCTATTGCAGTTCAGTACTTATACATGCGCAGTTTCTTCAGTGCTCCAATTACAGAAACTACACAAATTGCCTATAAATTTTATACCGCACAGGCAAAGCAATTTTGGCTTACGCAAAGCAAATACGACCAGGGAATGATTGCTTTAGCATTGCACAGAACGAAAAATGCTGTTACACCAAAAGCCATCTTAAAATCATTGACAGAAAACAGCATTGTCAACGAAGAGTTTGGTATGTACTGGAAAGAGTTTAACACCGGTGGTTATTACTGGTGGCAGGCGCCTATCGAAAGTCACGCTTTACTGATTGAAGCCTACAGCGAAATAGAAAATAATACAGCGAAAGTTGATGATCTTAAAACATGGTTACTCAAACAAAAACAAACGCAAAACTGGCGTGGTACAAAGGCCACTGCCGAAGCATGTTATGCTTTGTTGTTGCAGGGAACAAGCTGGCTGAATGCAGAACCAACTGTTAGCATATATATTGGCACCACCACCATTACGCCTGCGAAAACAGAAGCTGGAACCGGCTATTTTAAAGAAGTAATAAGTGGGGAAAAAGTTACGCCATCCATGGGTAATATTTCGGTAAAAATTACCCCCGCTATTAATTCAACTAATCAACCAACTACCAGTTGGGGCAGCGTTTACTGGCAGTACTTTGAAGACCTTGATAAAATAACAACGGCAGCCACTCCAATGAGTTTGAAAAAGCAATTATTTATTCAACGTAACAGCGATCGTGGTCCTGTAATTACACCTGTAAATGATAACGACGTATTAAAGGTTGGCGACCGTGTAAAAGTGCGCATCGAACTTCGCACAGACCGTAATTTGGAATACGTGCATTTGAAGGATATGCGTGCCAGTTGCTTTGAACCTGTGAACGTTTTAAGCAGCTATAAATACCAGGATGGACTTGGATATTACGAGGCCACAAAGGACGCAAGCACCAATTTCTTCATCAGTTATTTAAATAAGGGTACGTATGTTTTTGAATACGATTTACTGGTAACACATACCGGAAATTTCAGCAATGGCATCAGTAGCATTCAATGTATGTATGCACCAGAGTTTACCAGTCATAGTGAGGGGATAAGAGTGAAGGTGAAATGACCTCACCCCTGGCCCTTCTCCAAAAGTGGAGAAGGGTGCCCCGGTGCGGCAGCCATTGGTAAGTTCGAATGGCGGCATTGTATTCTCATCTGTAAAAGTGAGTGACGAAGTTTCCGATTTTCATCGCTCACCATTTATTTTGATATGCTGGAATTGGAATTTGCAATAAACGTACGGTGTCTTCCATGCCGTTTGCATTCTAAATCAATAACAGTTTGAGGCACCCTTTTCCTCAAGGAGAAGGGATGAGGTTGAGGTCCACTCCATGTAAATCTTTTAGCTTTTGTAAAACCTGTTCTAACCGGTTGCGGGGAATGCCTGTTGTAATACTGCAAAACAAACTTTGTTCAATAGAAAGATTGGTGCAGTTGTATTGTTTTAAGATGGTCATTACATCATTCAGTAAGGGATACGAGCATTGAATATTGTAATTTATTTCTACTGCTTTTTCCACTTCGGGCACCACTTGTAAGGCCAGCGCTGCGGCGGTTTTATAAGCGTTTATTAAACCGGGCACACCTAATAAAGTACCACCAAAATATCGTACAATAATAATACCCGCATTGGTTAATCCGCGACTATCCAATTGTCCAAGCATTGGCTTGCCTGCGCTGCCCGAAGGTTCACCATCATCACTGCTGCGAAAATTATTTCCATCCAATCCAATGCGGTATGCAAAGCAATGATGCACGGCTTTCGGATGTTCTTTTTTTAAAGCTGTCAATCGCTCTTTAAATATTTCTACTGCATTCATCGGAAATGCAAATGACAGGAAACGGCTTCCACGATCCTTAAATTCTGCAAACCCTTCTTTATCTATTGTTTTGTAATAATCCACGCTACGATTTATGATTTCTGATGTATGATCCCGATAGCTATCGAGACTGATTTGTGATATTTAAGATGGCTGATAACTTTTATACATCTCGATAAAATGAGTTATGCTAAAAAAAGAACCAGAGCGCCCCCATGATCTATGAACTATCAACCATGAACTATCGATACCACTTCATCATTCAAATAATGGTCCGTATTAATAATTGTTCCTGCACTTAAAACCGGTGCAGCCACACCATCATGCAACAACAAACTTTTATTGGTAATAATGCGGGCTTCATCCCACAGATCAGCATCGATAAACGATTGTAGCAAACGTGCGCCGCCTTCTACCAATACACTATTAATATTCTTTTGATGCAATGCATCGCAAATCGTTTGGAGTAAATTATCAGTGCCTTCAAGGTCATAATACATCAATCCTTCTTCCTCCGAAGATTGCAGATCA
>JBKJNG010000453.1:0-6488 GCA_046596065.1 Phnomibacter sp.
CTGCTCCATCACGGGCGTGATGTCATAAACAAATGAAGGTTGCAGGTACCTGTCCTGTATAAAATGAAACACGTAAGCCGGTCGCCAGGCTTCCTGCTTTAAACCATCAATTTCAGTTTCAACCTTACGCAATCCGCTTAAAAAAGCAGCATCCTTTACCAATAAGGAAGCTCTGCCATGATCGGGATGGCGATCAGATGGTGCATTTGTAAGTATAACGTTCGGACGATATTTACGGATAGCTGCAATAACTTTCAGCTGACTCTCTCTATTATTCTGAAAGAATCCGTCTTCAAGTTCGAGGTTCTCCCTGGCATTTAAACCCATAACTGCCATGGCAGCAGCTGCCTCCTCCCGGCGGATTTCGTCGGTTCCCCGTGTTCCCAGTTCACCTCTTGTCAGGTCAACAATGGCTGCTGTTTTGCCAAATTGCTTTTCCATCATTAAAACACCAGCACAGCCTAATTCAACATCATCGGGATGCGCCGCAATTGCTAAAATTGAATCGTAAATATTTAAAGGAGATTCGTGCCCAGCCATTTAAAACTATTTGAGTTTAAAAAAATAGCTGCAAAAATAGTTTGAATACCAATGGTTACCATAAAAGCCTGTAGATTCAGGCAAGCACATTAAAGCTAGAAGAATATCAGCCTTTATAAAGCTTTTCTACATCTTTTACTATGCCTTCAATTTCGGCATCGGCTCCTTTGGCTTCATACGATTGTTTTAGGCTGCTGCCAAAAAAGAACGCAACCGTTTGCCAAAGGCGGGCATTAACGCCGCCCTTGTATTCCTTTAAAATGTCGTAGCAATTCGAACCTGTTTGGCGGTTTATCAACTTCATCAGCACTTTGCCCTGGTATACACTCAGGTTTACAATTTTATCGCCAAAGGTTTTCTTAAGATCCTTTTCCCTGTCTTTTATTAACCTGCGCCGGATGCCGTCATCGTTTACGCCAACTAGAGATGCATTTATCTCCGAAATAATCCTTCCTGCTTCTTTCGCATAAGGGTAGGTAACATAAACCGCATTGCGAAGCCTTGTCCATTCCTTCAGTTTCTCACGCATCCATCTTGGCATTTTGCCGTAACAATAGGCATCAGGCAACATACCGGTTGGAACAATGGTGCTATCATTTAAATAAGTGGCATAAACAGTGACGGTATCGTTGTGTCCATACTTCTGTTGTGTCGCTCCCTTTATGTAAAAGCAGGCTATAAAAACAAACAGTAATATGGAAACCCGTCTTTTCATCTTAATACCAAATCTGCCTTTTTTGATGGAGCACCTGTTTAGCTTTTCCGCTGCATAAGTTGTATTCTTCTTACAATACTCATTGTAGTTCCAATAACCATTACCAGGATACCCAGCCATAAAACGTTAATGGCTGGAAATTCATATACCTTAAGTGTTATAAAATCTAAAAGCGCATTTGATTCCTTTATGCCAATTTCTACCTCTTTTTTTGCAGGATCACCCGGTTTTATAAGCGCAAATACCAGGCTTTGGCTCATTACAGTGTCTGGCAGCATTTCTATTTGGTTACCATGCAAACGAAATGCCGGCTTTGATTTATAAAGCCGGCCATCTTTGGCAATAATGGAAATATCCGCGGCAAGCAAAGTATCGTTTGGATAGCTTGCGAATTTCGCATCGGTTGGATTAAACTCCAGCTGATTAACAACCCACATGCCATTGCTGTAAAAACTGGTATCTCCAATAATCACCGTTTTATTTTTAAAAGAAGTTGTATCAGATTTTTTCTTTTCGGGATCGCTTAAAAAAGTTACGTAAGAAAATATGTCGCGGTTCAAATAATGTTTTGAATCGGGGTTTGGGGTGAGGCCTTCTGATCCCTTATTGTTTTCAATTACATCGGGATACAGCTTAAAGCTTTCATTACCGTTTTTGCCTTTAAAATCAACTTCGTAATAGCGCTTGCGGTCCTTTGGGTTTACCGTGTCTTTAGCATAGGTAACCATGTATTTACCCATATCAGTTGCCACTCCTTTTATAAGCGTGGTATTCTCACGGGAGTTCTCCTTATCATCGGCTTTTAGTGGCGATATACCGGTCGTATTTATGCTTAAAACTTCCTTGTTACTGGCTGAAATCAGGATGCCTAGTAACACCATTCCAAAGCCAATATGCGCTACTGACGGGCCGCTTAATTTCAATTTTCCTTTCAGACCCAGCCATATGTACGATGCATTTGCGACAATAGCATATACCGCAGCAAACACCCCTATATGAAGTGAAACTTTGAATCCAATGCCTTGTTTATCATAGTCGATACCTACAATAAAGCTAATGAGCAAACTACAAGCAAGAGCAATGGCGGTCGGGACCAATAATTTTTTATAGAAAGCTTTTTGGGGAGTGTCCTTATATCGCAAATACTGCGTAACAGAGGTAAGTATTCCCGCAATAATAGCAATCCATATCTGGATTTGGTTGTGGCTGAATTCCACATTTTCGGGTGGGGCAATTTTGGTATTAAACAATTTATTGAAAACTGGTAACGATGTTTTTGCACTAATAACTATGGCCGATAAAAAGAAGACAAGTGAAGCGATATACATCCAGAATTCCCGGCTGTACAGGTTCTCTTCCTTTTGAATGGAAGGAATTGCTTTATCTGAACTTAGCAACCAAGCAGTCAATATAATTCCTGAGATGGCAGAAATTAAACTGAAAGCCGGAATGCTTAACGCCAGCGCATTTGTAGTAAGAAAAGCTGCAGCCACCAATACCCTGTTTTTATTTCCCTTTACCTGGGTAAAAGGTGTCAACCAGATAAATACATTCAAAAACAGGAATAACTGAACATTCATACCGAGGTCGGTAAATGCATGTACAGACGTATCGCCCAATACACCGCTCCTAGTGAGGAAAGTGGAGTACAAAACAAGTATGAAAGAAAGTATGTAAAACAGGTAGCTGCTTTTTAAGGAATATCCGCTGTTCTTATAAACCACGTTCGTATGTACGCCGCCTACCATGATAAGCCATGGCACAAGGGATGCATTTTCTACCGGATCCCAGGCCCAGTAACCACCGAAAGTGAGGCTTTCATATGCCCAGGCCGCTCCCATCATAATGCCGGTGCCCAATATTGCAATTGAAAATAGACCCCATGGTAGCGCTGGTGTTGCCCATCCCTTATGATCGCGGGTCATAAAGCCGGCCAGGGCATAGGCAAAAGGAACGATGGTAGATGCAAATCCCAGGAATAATACTGGTGGATGAATCACCATCCAGTAATTCTGCAGCAATGCATTCAGGCCATTACCATCTTTAACGAACTGCATGTAATCGGGCCTGCTGAAAATGGGCGCATCCATTTCGTTGCGAAGCAAAACAAAGGGGCTGCTTCCCACCTTATTACCAAAAAAGTATATGCCGACTAACATGGTAGCAAGGGTGAACTGCGCAAAACTCATAACGGTCATTACCGGGCCTTCCCAGTTTTTGGCCCGCCAGATCAGGACCCAGCCCAGTACAGATGTCCAGAAACTCCAGAGCATAAAACTACCCTCCTGCCCTTCCCAAAAACAACTTAACAGGTATTCAACCTGCAGGTCACGGCTGCTGTGCTGCCATGCATATTTATATTCAAACAGGTGATTGGATATGATGTAATAGAGTGTTGCAAACATGCCCAGAATGGCAATCGTTTGCAGGCCAAATGCTATGCGGCCAATAATCAGCCATTTTTGCTTATCTCTTAAATCTAGTACCTTAAAGGAGCTATAAAAAGAAATGGCTGCTACCACGGAAGCAACCAACGACAGTATTGCAAAAAAATGTCCCGCCTGCCCCGCAAATAAATGTTCGCCTGTATAAATCATATTGTGAATAGTAAGGATGAGTGGTCAGTAGCTAGTGGTAAATTGTGAGCGGTGAGTGATGCGTAGCTGGTGAGAAATAGTTGGTTTCATTTATTCAAAACATAGATTTAACACTTGGGTATCGATTCTTAAAATCCTGTTAAATGAAATAATTTGCCCGGCTTTAATAATAATACTACGGGAGAGAATAAACACTTACCCTTTTTTTTCCAGCTGTTTTTTGGCAGCATCCATATCATCTTTATACTTACTCGGGCATTTTAGCAAAATATCGTCGCAATGAAATCCATCTTCTTTCATCCTGCCTTTTAAAACAATCCTTTCGCTTTGCTCAAGGTCAGCAGGTTTTGGTTTAAAACTGATAACCTTGCTGCTTGCGCCCAAAGAGTCAACTACAATAAAAGAACAATAGTTGGGGTCCTTTATGGGATCATATTCTATTGGTTGATTGTGATCGAGTTTTGCAATCAGATGCACAAACTGCCCCGGTTTCTCCTTCGCCGAAGTAATCGTGTCATAAGTTGTAAGGTTGGTTGTAAAACTGATCATTACAGCAATAGCCACCGCCACCGCAACCAATAAGAAAATGTGAAGCTTCTTCATAAAATATAAATTGACGGAGCTGCAAAAGTACGGCTGCAAATGTTGTTATTCTGTTAGCAAAGCAGTTTTTATAGCATCAAATACCGGTTTTCACAATAAACAATTCAACTGTATGAATGTTCTTTAAAAATAGAAATTCACGCAAACCAATAAACAAGTTGTTTTGGTTTATGCCGCTAAATAAATTGTAAATCGATTAACTTGCAGCCCGTTTTGAAATGCCCGATTATGGCCGATTATTCCAGTTTTGACGTTAACAATGCAGGCAACCCAAATAATAACATCTTTGGACTGCCTTTTACTGAAGAAGAATCCCGGGTTGTTATTTTACCCGTTCCCTGGGAAGTTACCGTGAGTTTTGGTGCCGGTACAGCCCGTGCAGCCGAGCATATCTTTAAAGCTTCTATGCAAGTTGATTTGTACGATACCGATAATCCCGACGGATGGAAGAAGGGTTTTTATATGCGGCCAATCGATAAAAAGATTTTATTGAAAAGTGATTTCCTGAGAAAGGAAGCCGAATTATACATTGATTTTATTTCGAAAGGCGAAGAGGTGAGCGCTAATAAGTTTATGAGTAAAAGCCTGAAAGAAATAAATGAAGGCAGCCAGATGCTGAACAACTGGGTGTACCAGCAAACTAAAGAATTACTGGATGCCGGTAAACTTGTTGGCCTGCTAGGTGGCGATCATTCCACGCCACTTGGCTATTGGAAGGCAATTGGCGAAAAGCACGGCGACTTTGGCATTCTTCAAATTGATGCCCACTGTGATTTAAGAATTGCCTACGAAGATTTTGTTTACAGCCATGCCAGTATTACTTATAATGGTTACACTGAAATTGCGGCTATAAAGAAAGTGGTACAGCTTGGTGTTAGAGATTACAGCAAAGCTGAAAAGGATTTCTCCAACGATAGTAATGATCGCATCAACACTTATTTCTATCACCAGTTAAAAGAGCGGCAGTACGAAGGTGAATCCTGGAGAAGCATTTGTGATGAAATCATTAATAAGCTTCCCCAAAAAGTTTACATCAGTTTCGATATTGATGGCCTCGATCCTAAGCTTTGCCCAAATACTGGTACGCCTGTGCAGGGTGGTTTGGAAGCCGAACAGGTAAATTACCTTTTGAGCAGGTTAAAGAAAAGCGGCCGCCAGATTATTGGTTTCGATCTGGTTGAAGTAGGCGTTGACGAGCTTGAATGGGATGCCAATGTAGGTGCCCGCGAGTTATGGAAACTCTGTAACCTGCTGGTTGATTAGGCATTTACATTACGGTGCTCGTAACATAAGTGTAAGCGCTATTTACCTGCGCTTGCAAGAATAATTCTCTATTTTCGGCCACCATTTTACTATACCCATCGTGGCTATTATTACGCTTACCTCTGATATAGGAACAAAAGATTATTTGCCAGGCGCTGTTAAAGGCCGGCTTTTGTCTATCAACGCTTCCTTTGTAATCAGCGATATCAGCCACAACATTGCCCCTTTTAACTATAACGAGGCAGTATACATAGTGCGTAACAGCTTTGCGGCTTACCCTTTACATAGCTGGCATCTTTTACTCATTAATTTGTTCGACACTGCCAACAGCCGTTTATTACTTGCCTATCACGAAGGCCATTATTTTGCCTGTGCCGATAATGGCTTATTGCCTATGATATTTGATAGGATGCCGGAACAAACTGTCTATTTGCCAACCTCAACAAACAACGATGGCAATGTGCTTTCCTGGGTTAGCCGCGTGGGCAATGCTATACAAGCCGTTGAAAAAGGCATTTCTTTTAATGAATTGGGAGAAGAAGCCGATCACCTGTTGGAAAAACACAGCCTGAAGCCAATTACAACAGATGATTACATTGAAGGACGCATTATTTATATTGACAATTATGAAAACGTGATCGTGAATATTAGCCAAAAGCAATTCGACTCAGTTCGCGGAGGGCGAAAATTTACAATCATTTTTAAAGGCGATGAATCCATAACCCGCCTTAGTGCTTCCTATGCCGATGTACCCGAAGGCAGCAAACTTG
>JBKJNG010000478.1:0-3319 GCA_046596065.1 Phnomibacter sp.
CTTCCGTCGCACTATTCACTATTCACCACTCACTATTTCAGCTTCTTCATTTGCTCTTCGTAGTACTTAACAGTTTGTATAACGGATGGCAGGTTGCCACCGGGCTCTGTTGAATCTCGTTCTATGTAAATATTACCGGCAAAATGCTGTGCTTTTAGTTCTTTTAAAATAGCTGGAAAATTTACAACACCAGTCCCGGCAACCACATCTTTTAAAGTTGGATCGTTGAAAGCTGCAATGTCTTTAAAATGCACTCCAATAATATGCCCGCTTAATTTTTTAACCGCTTCCAACGGATCAATTCCACTTTTTGGCCAATGACCCAAATCGGCACAGGCTCCAAAGTTTGAATGACCTTTAATTGCCAATAAAACTGTATCCGGATTCCAATATTTGCTAACACCTTTCCAATGTTCATGTATGGCTACTTTAATACCATATATGCCAGCCAAACTATCAATGCTATCCCACAGAGCAATTGGCGGCTCAGTAGTAACAAACTTCACCCCAAACTGCTTTGCCAGTTCAAACTGTTTTACCCATGATGCAATGGTACTATCGCCGTTTACATAGATAGATTCCACGTTTAAACCTTTGCCTGCAATCATCGATTTTAATTTTTCGATACCTGCAACAGAAAGCTGACCAACCAGTGAATCGTTCAACTCCGGACCGGCGGAATGAAATGTATTTGGCTCGATATATCTTATGCCCGCGCTATCAACTTTGGCCAGTGATTCGGGGAAATTTAGGGTGTGAAATGTCCATAATGCAACACCAAAATTCCAGTTGTTGCTGCTTGTGTCAATTGTTGTCTCACTGCTGGCTTTACTTGTCGTCTGGCTATTGTTACATGCTGACAATAGTGCTGAAATAATAATCAGCTTGCAAATCGTTCTTTTCATTGTGGCTTTGTTTTTAAAAAATGAAGTTCTGCATTTCGAATAAACCACCCACTAAAATTTTGAAAGAAATAACCTGAAATAGTTGATCGCTGAAAATGCATTGCGAAATGCCATGGTTACCTTTCCGCCATTTCACCAACTAACCCCATTTAAACTTATCAGCCTCAGCCTTACTAACTATCGTAACGCTATTATTTCGTTGTTAATTCCAATAAGAACAATCGTAAAACCCTGCCGAATGTTTCATTAATTTTACAGCTTAAATTAAATTTTCCTCATGATTAGATTATTGTTTGGTACTGTATTGTTTCTAACATCAGCCTGCACTTGGGCACAAAATCCTGCCTGGACAAAAGCCCAGCTGATGAATCCTGCTGAACTGGCCATGCAATTAAAAGCAGGTAAAGATGTACCGGTGATAATTTGTGTAGGACCGGGCGCAAGCATTCCGCATTCTATTGATGCGGGTATGGCAAAAGACGAATCAAACGTTGAGAAATTAAAAGCAGAACTAAATAAACTTCCCAAGGATACAAAATTGGTTATTTATTGTGGCTGCTGCCCTTTTGAACATTGCCCCAACGCGAAACCCGCTATGGATGTACTAAAAGCAATGAATTTCACCAATTATTATCTCCTGAATCTTCCCGCCAACCTTAAAAAAGATTGGATAGACAAAGGATATCCTGTTACTAATTAACCCGAATAACAAACCTTCTATTCAATAAATTTTATGCGAAAATGCAGCCATGCAACGACTGTATTTTCGTTTTTTTTATTTTCTCGATATATCTGTTTATTACAAAAGCCGTTCACTACTACTGGCCCAAAAAGGGCAATTATCATAAACTTTACTTAATTCAGGCATCATATTTGGTATTTAGGAAGTTGCCAGGCTTACCAGTGGTTTGCATAAAGTGCGTTGCCATTATTTAGCTTGCTTTATACTTTACCAGGAAAATCTATTTACTATGAAATCCAATATGGGCGGCTCTGATCGCATTATCAGAATTTCTATCGCAGCCATTGTTGCAAAACTTTTTTTAAATGGCGTAAATACTGAACTCTGGGGAATTATCTTATTACTAACAGCCATTTTTTTTGTTGTTACCGGCTTAATGGGATTTTGCCCTGTTTATAAATATTTAGGGGTAAGAACAAGCAATAAATCTTCAACCAACTAATAAATACCGGGAAAAAATCTTGCTGTATTTGTCTTATAAGCTTCATATCCGCGAAACTTTATATTAAGCATACGCTCCTCGTAAGCCGCCTTAAATACAAACAATATAAGTAACATTATTGTTACGATCAACCGAAGTGTATTTGCAGAAAATACTCCGTACCCGCATGTCATTAACAAAACCCCGCTGTATATTGGATGGCGTGCGTAATGATAAATACCCGAAGTAATAAGGCTTGCATTTGCTTTGGGGGTTGGAAATGCGGTGAGGTTTTTGTTTAATGCTATAAATGCGGTAGCCAGTACAATAAGGCCAGCAATAAAAAATACAAAACCAGCAACTTTTACAGCGATGTTAATTTCAAAATCTAAGGTTGGAATTCTAAAAATATATAAGGCAAAAAGTGCCAGTTGTACAAGTATATATCCAATATCTTTTTTGCTTCTTTTCATAGACAACAGCAGCTTTGCAATCAGCTATTACGTATAAGGAAAACTTCTTTTACGATAATATATATACCCATTATTAAAACAAACCAGCCAAACCCTTTTTTCAACTTTACAGGGTGAATTTTTTTCCCAAGCATTCCACCAATTAATACGCCCGCTATAGCAATGGCTGATATGGAAAATAACAGCTTATAATTCATTTCAAAATGCCCGGCATCGCCTATAAAACCCACCAAGGAATTAAAGGCTATAATTAAAAGTGAAGTGCCGATAGCCTTTTTCATGGGTAACTGTAACAAAAGCACTAATGCAGGTATCAATAAAAAACCTCCTCCTGCACCTAAAAAACCTGTAATAAGACCAATACCAACGCCATACAGAAGTATGCTGAAAATGCTTTTATTTTTTGCGGTTACAAGCGTTTCCTCTTTTCTCAAAATCATGGATAGTGAAGCAACCAACATTAATATGGCAAACAATACCATGGTTACAATAGAAATGGAAATACTATAACTTCCAATGACAAAGTTTGTTGGTAAAATGGGCAGAATAAACTTTCTTGTTACATACACGGTAATAACAGAAGATACACCGAAAAGTATTGCAGTATTAAAATCGATTAATCCTTTTCGCATACTGCTAAACATCCCAACCAAACTTGTTGAACCTACAACAAACAACGAATAGGAAGTTGCAACCAGGGGCGAAATGCCGAAAAGATAAACAAGTACCGGCATGGTTAAAATAGAACCGCCACCGCCAATTAAACCTAATGAAAGGC
>JBKJNG010000479.1:0-4627 GCA_046596065.1 Phnomibacter sp.
TATACGTTAACGAATGCAAATGAATTAAGACTGGACTACGAAGCTACGACTGATAAAAAAACGGTTGTGAATCTAACAAACCATGCCTTCTTTAATTTGAATGGCGAAGGAAGCGGCAGCATCAATAAACATATTTTGCAAATCAATGCGGATAAGTATACACCTGTTGATGCTACATTGATACCAACAGGCGAAAATGAACCAGTTGCAGGCACGGCATTTGATTTTAGAAAGCCTGCGGAAATTGGCGCCCGTGTGGATGATAAAAATGTGCAGTTGATAAATGGTAAAGGGTACGATCACAATTTTGTATTGATCAGTAGTGGCATGAAAAAAGCTGCAACCATAATTGGCGATCAATCAGGAATTGTAATGGAAGTATATACGGAAGAACCCGGACTGCAATTTTATGGAGGCAATTTCATGCAAAGTAAAAACACATTCAAAAGCGGTGCTAAAGATGAATTTAGAACCGCTTTTTGTTTAGAAACACAGCATTTTCCTGATTCACCAAACCAGCCCGCCTTCCCATCGACTGTTTTAAATCCTGGTGAAACTTACAAAACAACTTCAATATATCATTTTTCAACCATCAAATAACGATCGCAGCATTCAATAACGCAGATTAGCATAATAAGTAAAATTATAGGTTGAGGAATGCAGTCATGGGTGAGACAATTTCTAAAGTTACTATTACAGATATCGCGAAGTCGTTAAACATTACTGCGGCTACTGTTTCACGTGCATTAAATAATAATCCTGCAATACGGGAATCTACAAGAAAAGCGGTGAAAGATGCCGCTATCAAATTAAATTATCAACCCAATAAACTTGCTTCTTCGTTAAGGCTTGGCAGATCAAATATTATAGGTGTAATTATTCCAAGTGCAGAAATTAATTTCTTTGGATCAGTTGTTCATGGTATTGAAAAAGTTGCCAACGAGAATAACTACAGCGTGCTTATTTATCAAACCAATGAACTGTATGAGTATGAGAAAAGAGGTGTGCAAACTTTTTTGCGCTCACAGGTAGATGGAGTTATCGCTTCCATTTCAAAAGAAACAATTAACCTCGATCATTTTATAGAAATTAAACGGCGGGGCGTCCCCTTAATTCTTTTCGACCGTGTAAGTGATGTGCTTGATGTTTCCTCTGTAATGGTTAACGATTACGCAGGTGCATTTGCCGCTACAAAGCATTTGATTGATGAGGGCTGTAAAAGAATTGCGCATATTGGCGGACAGCAGCACGTTAGTATTTTTAATCAAAGATTGAAAGGCTATATCGATGCGTTAAATGTTCACAACATTCCAGTAAACGAAGACCTGATTGTGTATGGAAAAGTGAGTATTGAATCGGGGAGGCAGTGCATGAAAAGATTATTGGAAGGCAACCAGCAACCGGATGGCGTATTTGCTGTGGAGGATTTTACTGCGTTGGGCGCCATGCAGGTTATTAAAGATGCAAATAAAAAGATGCCCGATGATATTGCCATTATTGGTTTTGCAAATGAATCATTTGGCGAATACCTTACACCATCGCTTTCCACCGTTAACCAGCAAACGGTTTGCATGGGAGAGGAGGCAGCAAGACTTTTCTTTGAAGTGTATAGAAACATTGGAGGTGATAAGAGTGCTGCGCACAAGCTAGTGCTCGATACTGAATTGATCTGCCGGCAGTCAAGCATCAGACGTTATAGATAGGCATCCGAAGATTATTACACTTCAACGATTGTTATACATTCAAAATGCTTCCGCCTGGAACAACCAGTTGATTAAACAAGTTTGTTGCCATGAAAGGTTTATTCCTCATCACATTGCTGCTCAATTATTATACAATTAAAGCCCAGGTTTCGGTTAGTATAAAAGGGTTTACCAATAAAGAAAAAGCAGCTGTAAAGCGACTGGATAATACCTTGTTCGTTACATGGCCTGTGGGTAATTATGCACGGGGGCAGTTGATACTAAACCTGGCTAATAATAAACCATTATTTGAAAGTATTGATTTGATTGATGCAGCAGTTGTAACAAATATTGTAAAGAATGTTGATCCTGTTTTTTTGCTCACAGTTGGTAAGCGGGATCTTATTTCACAAAATGGCTGGAATATTTTCTTTGATAAAGTTCCATTGAAACCTTTCACAGAACACAAACTTGTGCTGAATAAGAAAACAGCAGATGTGCGGCGGGTTGGTACGAGAACGGTAATCACAATTGGAAATGTTTCAGCTCCATCTTTCAACGGCAATCTTTCTATTGAGCTTTATGATCAAAGCCCTTTGTTTAACATAGCGGCCGTTATAAGCACCATGCAGGACTCTGCTGCCATAATTTACGATGCTGGCCTAATGAGTACGCAAAGGGCCTGGAATAACATTTCCTGGGCGAACGCATATAATACAATCAAAAGGTTACAACTTGCCTTGATTGATACCGCCAATAATGAAGCAGTAAAATACCGGACTATTATTGGAGAAACAAAAAACGGAACTATAGCAGTATTTCCTGCACCGCACCAATATTTCTACCCGCTTGATGAAGCTTTTAATTTAAAGTTTATTTGGCATGGAAATCAGTACCGCAAAATGGTAGATGGCTATGGCATAGGTATTCGCCAGGACCTATATGGTGATAATCGTTTTGTACCCTGGTTCAATGCGCCGCCTGGCACTGAGCAGCGACTTAATTTTTTCTGTTTAATAAGTGGTGCTGATGCTACCTCAACACTTGGCGAGGTGAAGAAGTTTACGCATAACGACACCTATCCATCGCTTCCAGGTTATAAAAAAATGGTAAGTCATTTTCACAACGAATTTGTGATGAAAGATATACTGGCAAACAAACCAGTACCACAATTTCCGGGTTTTGTCAAGGTATTTAATACAATGGGTATTGATATCGTTCACCTTGGCGAATTCCATTACACCGCCCATCCAAAAGGCCCCGATGAACAGCGCTTAACGGAATTGAAATCGTTATTTGACATGTGTAAACATTTTTCAAATGATCGTTTTTTGTTGTTGCCGGGAGAAGAGCCCAACGAGTTTTTTGGAGCTCATTGGATGGAGCTTTTTCCCAAGCCCGTTTATTGGGTCATGTCGCGAAAATCGGGTGAGGCTTTTGTAACGGAAGACCCGGTTTATGGAACCGTTTATCGCGTTGCAGATAGTAAGGATATGCTGGAATTGTTAAACAAAGAAAATGGACTGGCATGGACCGCACATGCAAGAACAAAAGGTTCCACAGGGTTTCCCGATAAGTATAAGAACGAATCGTTTTTTAAATCGGACCGTTTTTTAGGAGCGGCATGGAAAGCAATGCCTGCTGATTTGTCACAACCACGTTTGGGAAAAAGAGTATTGGATTTAATGGATGATATGAACAACTGGGGCGATGGGAAAAAGGTAATTGCAGAAGCTGATTTATTTACAATTGAACCAGAGAATGAAATGTACGCACATCTCAATGTAAATTATTTACAGTTAGATAAATTACCATCGTACAATGATGGCTGGCAACCAGTAACATCTGCCATGCAGAAAGGAAAATTCTTTTCAACAACGGGTGAAGTTTTAATCCCCTCTTTTACCGTAAATAATACAAGCACCGGCGATACAGTTACGAGAGATCAGAACAAAAAGGCAAATATTATTTTTACCGTTAACTGGACATTTCCCCTGCAATTTGCCGAATTAATTTCGGGTGACGGAACTGCTGTTTATCGTCATAAAATTTCGCTCGATTCAACGGTTGCATTTGGTGAGAAAACATTTCAGATTGCACTGGATCTTAAAGGAAGAAAATGGATAAGACTTGAAGTTTGGGATGCTGCAGTGAATGGTGCATTTACGCAAACCGTTTATTTAAAATAGACTATGCTTACAAAGAATTATCAACGGTTATACGCGTTTGTTGCCAGGACGTTTCTGTTTGGTTTACTATTTGTTTGCAACGTGGCAATTGCGCAAACAGCAAGTGACATAAGTAATACAGATAGTGCTGTTATTCACTTAGCCGACCCAACTATTTTTCATTATAAAAAAATATATTACCTGTATGGAACCGTTGAAGGTGCAGCGGATAATGGCTTCCTGGTATATACATCAGCAGATTTAAAATCATGGAAAATTTCTGCAGTTAATAATGGGTTTGCATTGAAGATAGGCGACGCTTACGGCAGCAAGGGGTTTTGGGCGCCCCAGGTTTTTGCTTATAACAAAAAGTTTTACATGGCTTATGTAGCCAATGAAAATATTGCCATTGCAGAAAGTAATGATCCAGCCGGACCTTTTCAACAAGTGCTAAAAGATTCGCTGCCCTCACCCATAAAACAAATTGATCCCTTTGTTTTTATTGATAATGATGGGAAAAAATATTTATACCACATAAGGTTAACAAATGGGAACAGAATTTTTGTAGCGGAAATGAAAGATGATCTGTCGGCCATAATCCCTGAAACCGTAAGCGAGTGTATTGCAGCAACAGAAGAATGGGAAAATACAGCGAATAGTAATTGGCCCGTTGCGGAAGGGCCTTCGGTATTAAAGCACAATGGCTTGTATTATTTATTTTATACGGCAAACGATTTTCGCAATCCTGATTATGCGGTTGGCTATGCAATGGGTAGC
>JBKJNG010000625.1:0-2830 GCA_046596065.1 Phnomibacter sp.
AAAGCCGCGGCTCTGGTTAGTAAGCTTATCCATAATAACTTTAGCTGATGATACATTACCATAAGCAGCAAACAATTGCTTAAGCTCTTCGTCTTGCACGTTGAAGCCTAAATTCGAAACATAAATGTTCATAAAAAAAATTTGAGATAAATAAAACCAGGAGCAGAAAGCTGCTGTAAAAGAAGAATGCGTAGATCTGAATTGATTTTTCGCTTACAGGTCAGAAATTAACTCACAGTCTGCGAAGGTACCGTTTATATCTCAGGGAGGAAAGATTAAATGTAAGGAGATGACAGCTATCTTTCAATTAAGTCATTCATTTAATTAAACCATAACATATAAATGCAAAAAAAAGGCTGTATTTGCTCAACACCGGTAACAAACAGCGTTTACATTCATGCCCGCCCCAACCGATGCAAAAAGGACAATATCTCCTTTTTGAAGACTGTGTTCAGGTAACTGGTGTGTTAAAACAAGGTCTAACAAAGTGGGCACCGTGGCCACAGAACTATTACCCAACCAATGGATACTCATAGGCATAACATTAGCCGGCGGCATGTCAATACCATACAGGTTGTATAGTCTCTTTATAATACCATCATCCATTTTTTCATTTGCCTGGTGAATAAAAATTTTCTTCAAATCAAGTATACCAACGCCCGCTTTATCGAGGCAATCTTTCATAGCTGCGGGCACATGCCTCATAGCATATTCATATACTTTGCGTCCCTTCATTTTTATATACCTGACACCAGGATCGCTGCCCGGGAAGTTAGATCTTCCCATTTGAATGTAACTAACCTCTTCTATGGCGTGTGTTTGTGCGGCCGTACTTAAAATGCCTGAACCATTCTGTTCAACCTCTTTATACTCCAATATAGCTGCACCCGCACCATCACTAAAAATCATGCTGTCGCGGTCGTATTTATCAATTACTCTTGATAATGTTTCCGCACCAATAATTAATGCTTTTTTCGCAATGCCTGCTTTAAAAAAAGCGTCGGCATGTATAACGCCCTGCAACCAACCGGGGCAACCAAAAAGAATATCGTAAGCAACACAATTAGGATTATGTATGCCCAACCCATGCTTTATGCGGCTTGCCAATGATGGCACGGCATCAGTTTGAATAGTATTTTTAATAACATCACCAAAGTTTTGTGCAACAATTAGTTGATCAATTTGCTCAGCATCACCCCCACTTGCTGCGATAGCTCTCGCCGCAGCTACAATGCCAATATCTGATGTGCTTAGTTCGTCAGTAGCATACCTGCGTTCGGCAATGCCGGTTATTTGTTGAAATTTATCGATGATCTCCTGCGGCGGAGTAGTTAGTGCTTCCTGCTTTTCAGAATAAAACTGGTGCTGCGCAAAATCCTTGTTCGATTGAATATGAGGAGGAATGTAAGATCCGGTACCTGTTATAACAGAACGAAACATATTCAACAACACTTTTATTTTGATAAATAAAATTACCCGGTAAAGGTAGCCGGTAAAATTGGGATACGATTTGTTTACAAGCCTAAAAATGCAAAAAAGAAGTTTGAAAGGTTTCCCGGCAACCAGCGTTACTATTAGATAGTCAGGCAACGGTACCGCCATACACAGACAGGCTAAACTATAGCACACATGCTGAATTAAACCTTATTTTAATTGCAGCAATAGCAACGTTGCAGGTAAATTATTTTGAGTTGTGACAGATGAAACGCCATCCGATTGAATCCAGATATAATGACCTGCTTTCATTGTGCGATGTTGTATAATTCCATTAATGTGGCAATCAATTACAGCGTCTCCTGTTGAAACAAGCAGGTATCCACTGGGTGATTTCGGGAATTGAACATCCATCCCTGCCTGCAATGTAAGTTTGTAAATATTTGCTAATGGTTTATTATACAACAATTGAAATCCCGGATTTACAATTGGCTGCAATTTGCTGCGTGGTTCCCCTCCTGTCAATTCAACATCCATAACATGAAACCAGGTACTGTCTTCATTCCAAACTCTGTGAATACGCGGCACAACAAGACTATCGTACCATGCAGCGCCAGGTAATGAATTACTACCCGGTAAAAGCTCCGCTCCCATTATTTGCGATGCAGTTTTTGCTGTTGTAAAAGGAATAAACAGAGATGGTGTTGCATGCACATGAAATTGCGTAGTGTCACCCGGTGGTATAAAAACATCCAGCACACGTACAAAATCGTTCTCAAAAACATTATGATGCCTTGGCTCGTTTCTTACAGCAACCTGCGAAAACCCAATACTAGCCAAACTGCAAGCTAAAAATGTAAAAAAATATTTCTTCATGGTTTAAAAATACAGACTTACAAAGCAACGAAAATGAAGGTTGAAAAAGTTTTTCAGTTACCAGTTTTATACGTATTCAAATGAATACAAAATTTATTCTACAGGTATTTTTTCACTTCAATAACTTTTGTTACAAACAAAAACTCAGGAACCTGCTTTGCATTTCCTGGTTCAATTACTAACGCAACAAAAATTATGGCAACAAGAAATAAGAGTGTCTACAAAGCAATGAATTCGCTTCTGAAAGTAACGATTTTTTTATACTGAATAAAAATAATGTGCATTCCTTTTTTTACCATAAACTCAACGTTTGGGAA
Source organism: Phnomibacter sp. (assembly GCA_046596065.1). Taxonomy (GTDB): domain Bacteria; phylum Bacteroidota; class Bacteroidia; order Chitinophagales; family Chitinophagaceae; genus Phnomibacter. The sequence continues at coordinate 2,628 of JBKJNG010000625.1, forward strand.
GTGGTCATTAAACTTAGGCGGAAATAAACTAATTTATCTACGTAAATTTTAGCACAGTTTTCATTTTAAAAAAACAGCACAAAAAACAAACTGTAATGGCACTAATTGATGCAAGAAATTAATAAACAAAATTTTGCCGGACTAAAAATGACTTTCATCAGGTGAAAAAGAAACGGAAATCATGTAGTGACATGAATCTTGTC
>JBKJNG010000631.1:0-4124 GCA_046596065.1 Phnomibacter sp.
CTGAATAAAAAAAATCGTTTAACGGATGGCTAACCGAAAATTATTTCGGAACGGGAATCATATAAGCAATAAAACTCCTGGCCAAAAACCAAGAGTTCTATTTATAATTTAAAGAAAGCGACCATTCGCTGCTGACTACAATATTGCTTACTTTTTCTTAGAGCTTGCTTTTGGAGCAAAAACTGCAATCATCCTTTTGCCTTCCATTTTCGGCATGCTTTCCAATGAGCCTACTTCTGCCAAACGCTCTGCAAATTTCAGCAACAATACCTGGCCCCTATCCTGGAACATAATGGCACGACCACGAAACTGTACATAGCATTTCACCTTATTACCTTCTTTCAGGAATTTTTCGGCGTGCTTGCTTTTAAAGTCAAAGTCATGATCATCCGTACTCGGCGTAAAGCGAATTTCTTTCACTTCACTTTGCTTCGAGTTGGCTTTCATTTCTTTCTCTTTCTTCTTTTTCTCATACAGAAATTTCCTGTAATCGATGGCCTTTGCGACCGGCGGATCTGCGTTTGGAGAAATCTCGACAAGGTCGAGTTCCAGCTCTTTAGCTATACGTAATGCTTCCTGGATGGGGTAAACGCCGGTAGTAATATTCTCGCCTACTAAACGTACCTGGGGAACGCGAATTTTTTCATTAATGCGGTGTTCAGGCTCTGCCTGCCTTTGAAAACGGGGGTTAAAACCTCTGCTGCGTGGGGGAAATGCCATTAAGTTGATTTAGTTAAAAAATGGTTTTTATTTTTTAGTAATACATGCAAAATAATAAAAAATTATTCTGCTGATAATCTTTCTTCTATTTCTGTTTTTAACGATGTTATGATTGCTTCAATTGTTTGAACGCCAATATCGCCTTTGCCCTGCCGCCTTACCGCTGCGCTGTTGCTTTCCATTTCCTTTTCACCAACAACCAACATGTACGATACCCTCTGCAGTTCTGCTTCCCTTATCTTTTTGCCAACTTTCTCGCTTCGGTCATCTACACTTACCCTAATGCCGGCCTTCTTTAATTGTTTGGCAACACCTTTGGCGTAATCGAGAAATTTATCGCTTATTGGCAAAATTTTAACCTGCTGCGGGTTTAACCACAATGGGAATTTACCGGCGTAATGTTCTAATAAAAAGCCTATGAAACGCTCGTGGGTGCCAAGTGGTGCCCTGTGAATAATCAATGGCGTTTCCGGCTCGTTACTGGCATTTGTAAAGCTCAATTTGAATCGGCGACCCTGTGCGAAATCCACCTGGTTGGTAGCCAAAGTAAATTCGCGTCCAATAGTGCTCCATATCTGAACATCAATTTTTGGACCATAAAAAGCACCTTCATCAGCTACTTCCTTGTAAGGAATATTTGATTCGATCAATACCTGGCGAACCATTTCTTCTGTTTCCAGCCAAAGCTCAGGTTCGTCAATATATTTCTGACCAAGCTTGGCAGGATCGTGCAGACTTAACCGCATCACGTATTTATCGATGCCAAAAATCTTGAAATATTTCAGGTACATTTCATTCACGGCCCTGAACTCATCAGCAAATTGTTCGCGGGTGCAATAAATATGCGCATCGTTCATATGCAGGCAACGTACCCGCATCAGTCCAAATAATTCACCACTTTGCTCGTAGCGATAGCAGGTGCCGTATTCTGCCAGGCGCAAAGGCATTTCTTTATAACTGCGATGCTCAGCCGCAAAAATTTTATGATGGTGCGGGCAGTTCATGGCTTTGAGATAGTATTTCACTCCGTCCAATTCCATTGGCGGGTACATACTTTCCTGGTAATAAGGCAGGTGACCGCTAGTTATATAAAGGCTCTCTTTGGCTATATGCGGTGTTACCACCCTTTTATAATCTGCTTCTTCTTCGGTTTCTTTGGCCAGTTTTTCAAGCTCTTCAATCACAACTGCGCCATTTGGCATCCATAAGGCAAGACCAGGTCCAACTTCATCATCAAAGGTAAAAATGCCCAGCTCTTTCCCCAGTTTTCGATGATCACGCTTCCTGGCTTCTTCCAGCAAAGCGAGGTATTCGTCCAACTCTTTCTGGTTAGGAAACGTAACCCCGTAAATGCGGGTAAGCTGCTTGTTTTTTTCATCACCTTTCCAGTATGCGCCGGCTATGCTGGTAAGTTTTATGGCTTTAATAAAACCGGTATGCGGGATATGCGGCCCGCGACAGAGATCGGTAAATCCACCCTGTGTGTAAAAGCTAATCTCGCCATCTTTCAGGTTCTGTAGTAAGTCAAGCTTGTATTCGTCGCCTTTACTTGTAAAGTATTCTACGGCTTCAGCTTTTGGAACCATCTTCTTTTCAAATACCTCATTCTGCTTCGCCAGCTCATTCATCTTCTTTTCCAGCTTGCCAAGATCTTCTTCCGACAGTTTATTGTCGCCCAGGTCAACGTCGTAGTAAAATCCTCTTTCAACCGGCGGACCTACCCAAAATTTCACTTCGGGAAACATAGATTGAACAGCTTCGGCCATTAAATGCGCTGAAGAATGCCAAAAAGTATTTTTGCCTTCCTGATCCTCCCATTTTAAAAAATTGACGGAAGCATCTTCCGTTATAATGGCCGAAAGATCTTTTACCTCGCCATTAATTTTTGCTGCCAGCACATTGCGGGCAAATCCTTCTGAAATTGATTTTGCAATGGCCAATCCGCTAATTCCTGCTTCATACTGACGGACAGAACCGTCTGGAAACATTACATTTATACTCATTATGTTGAAAATCGATGTTGATTAAAGGGTGGCAAAATTAACAAACAATTACTTGCGATAGCGGCATGTAAAATAATAACCGCTCTATTTTTAATTATTGATACGCTGGAGCTCATTATGAAGCAAATACTGACCTTAATTCTTTTCTCTTTTATTGGAACCGCTGTTTTCTCGCAAGACCTTACCGGGGTTTGGCGGGGTTCATTTTATAACATCCGCGAAGTAATGATGGGCGGTGCAAGGTACCGCTACGAAGTACAAATAAATAACAAAGGAAAAAGCATAAAAGGCGTTACCTATTCTTACCAAACCACCCGATTTTACGGCAAAGCTTCGCTAATTGGCATGTGGACACCCGACACTAAAAATTTGGTGATGAAAGAAGAAAAAATGGAAGACCTGAAGATTGAAGGTGGTGGGGAAGGTTGCTTGATGACCTGCTATCTCGATTACCGCACGGAAGGCGATAAAGAATACCTCGAAGGAACTTATACCAGCCGCAATATGAATACCGGCGTTGATTGCGGTGGCGGAAAAGTTTTTTTGGAAAGGGTGTTGGACAGCGATTTTGAAAAGGAAGATTTTTTAAAGAAAGATAGTGATCGTAAAGCTGAAACGAAAACTAAGGTAAAACCCGGACAGGAAGATTTTTTGGTTACCAAGCCTGCCGCTAAACCCAAGACAGCTACAACACCCGCAAAGAAACCAATTGTCAAAGCGCCAGTTAAAAAACCAACCAGTCCATCCACCGCTAAAGCAACCCCTAAAAAAGCAACCCCGCCGGTAGTAAAAACTACCCCGGCAGTTAAAAAGCCTGTTACAGGATCAGGCAAAACGGCAACAAAGCCATCAACAGCTACAAAGGTTGATAGCACCAAAGCCGTAAAAGATATCACCATAATACCTAAAACGCCAGCGCCCAATAACAGTGTAAAAGAGCCTGTTACTATTAAGACAGCCCCGTCAGCAACAATAAAATTGCCCGCACCCGCTATTTTAAAGCAACGTAAAAACGAGCTGTTTCAAACTATTACCACCAGTGCAAAAGAAATAACGATCAGCTTTTACGACAATGGAGAAATTGATGGCGATACCATCTCGGTGTACGACAATAACCGCATGCTGGTCAAAGCCAGAGGGCTTTCTGCAAAACCTATTTCAGTTACAGTGCAACTGGGTGAAAACGACTTGGAGCATGAGATAGTAATGGTGGCTGAAAACCTCGGGTCTATTCCGCCAAATACCGCTTTAATGATTGTGCAAGCCGGAAGCCAGCATTATAACGTGCGGCTTTCGAGTAACGAACAAAAGAACGCTATGGTGAAATTCAGGTACGACCCCTCAGCAGCTGAATAATTTCTACGCAAATGTTTGTTTACGGTTTGAAGCAGGCGATGCAAA
>JBKJNG010000109.1:0-3065 GCA_046596065.1 Phnomibacter sp.
GAACACCATGGTGCCCGCGACCTTGCAGTAAGCAATATAATGCGCAATATTTTTGGTTTATTTGGTTGCGCCAGCTGGGCTTTTGCGGCTACCAGCACCACAATGGTGAGCAATATAATTGGCCAGGGCTTACAAGACAAGGTGCTGGAACTGGTTAAGAAAATTGCCAAACTGAGTGTGCTGATTGGTTTTTCATTAGCGGTCCTGCTGAATGTTTTCCCCCATATATTTCTGAGTATTTACGGGCAGGGAGATGATTTTATTGCGTATGCCACTCCAGTACTGCGTATTGTTTCCATTGCGCTGGTTTGTATGTCGTTTTCTACCATTTGGTTGAATGCTATAACTGGCACCGGCAATACTGGGGTGAACCTGGCAATAGAAATTTTTACCATCACCCTTTACTGCATTTACGTTTGGTTGGTGCTGGAAAAATGGCGGCTACCCATTACCATCGGCTGGACAAGTGAATTATTATATTGGGTTAGTATGTTTTCATTTTCCTATTGGTATTTGCGCTCAGGAAAGTGGCGGAATAAAAAAATATGAGGTGGTGCCAAGTTGATTGGTAACCGACTTTTGAATGGATAATTTATAATGGACATTGGACAATGAAACAGCCAGTCCTGTACTAGTGAATTGTTATTATTTTATAATAATTTAGGCTACCTCTGGAAAGCTTGCACTACCGAAGTGTAAATTGATTTCGATTCTCAAATCAGAAATCACAGATCACAAATCATAGATTGTTATTGCAGTTGCTGCAACAGCACAGCGCCCTGCGCTTTAACAGCAGGATCGTCTTGCCGGCGGGTTGGTAATTTTAATAGTTGCTGCAAAACAGCGATGGCTTTTTCGTATTGTTTGTTGAAATTATACGCTTTGCCAAGATCATAAAAATTGGGGCAGTAATAAGGTTCAAATCTTTTACATTTTTCGAGGTAGGAAATGCAGCTATCGATAGAAGCCGGTGGCAAACCGCCGTACAATACTTTAACAGCGGCCTTCTTTAGTGGATTCAGATTCAGCATTTCATAGTTCCAGCGGCCAAGCGCATTATAAGCTTTACCATTATTCGGATCAGCGCTGATGGCTTGCAACGCATATAACCTGCTCAGTTTTACATCTTCCACAATCATTTCCTTCTTTTCTTCTACCTCTGTTAATTTCCCATATACCGCACTCATTACACACAGTGCGTCTGCATTGGTTAAACTAATCCGCATGGCGGCATCGGCATAGGCTTTTGCCTGCATGTAATAATTTCTCTTGCCCACCGGATCGGCCTGGCGGGAACCTATATTGATACTTAATTCAGCCAGTTTTACCAATGCAGCAATATTGGAAGATTCTGTACTGAAAGCCAGTTTATACTTTTCAATTGCTTCTTCTTCCTTAAATTTTTGTTCCAACGCCTTGCCTTCCTGCATTAATGCCGTTGCATCTTGCGCTAATCCACTTAACGAATACAATAACGATAACAGCAATACTATTTTCTTCATAACAACTTCCCAATAATAATCTTTGAACTACTAACCCCGAAAGTGAAACGTGAAAAGTAAAAAAAGAAAAAGTGGCACTCACCACTCACGATTCATCACTGGCTATTCACTTTTTGCCAGCTGGTAACTAACCACCACGTTTCCTTGTAACGACTGAATAGGCGGATTTGTTTTCTCGATAGATACAAAAACGGCATGCACCTTGTCGAAACTTTCCATAATGGTATTGCAAAGCTCCATCACGATTGTTTCAAGCAATGGAGATGGGTGCTGCATGCGATTACTTACTAAGGCAAAAACAGTTTCGTAATTGATGGTCTGCAGCAAATGAAATATCACATTTTCTGCGGGCATATAATGCAGGTGCACATTAACGACAAACTTATTGCCAAGAATTTTTTCCTGTTCATGTACCCCATGGTACGCATTAAAAACAAGGTCTTTTAAATGGATTGATAGCATCAATTGATAATTAACGAGCGTGTATGTAAAGACAAGGCATACCTTTTTTTACATTCACCCACAAATTGATTGAAAATTATTTAGGGAATACAGGCCGGGATTGCTCCAAGATACCTTTCGGCATCCAGCGCAGCCATGCAACCACTGCCGGCAGCCGTTACAGCCTGGCGATAAATTTTATCCTGAACATCGCCGGAGGCAAATACACCTTCCACATTTGTTTTGGAAGTGCCCGGGATGGTTTTTATATAACCGGCTTCATCCATGTCCAACCAGCCTTTAAAAATATCGCTATTGGGCTGGTGACCGATCGCTACGAAAAATGCACTGATCGGAATGATGGATTCTTCGCCACTCTCATTATTTCTAAGCTTAACGGATTCTACTTTGTTGCCGCCCAAAATTTCAACCGTTTCGGTGTGCCAGTAAACCTGGATCTTAGGATTACTTACAACCCTGTCCTGCATTACCTTGCTGGCTTTCATCCCTTCCCTGCCCTTACGAACAATCATGTGAACTTTGCTGCAAATATTGCTTAGGTACAGTGCTTCTTCACAGGCCGTATCGCCGGCGCCAACAATTGCCACTTCCTTGTTGCGAAAGAAAAAACCGTCGCAAACCGCACAGGCACTAACGCCGTTACCGTTCAGGCGCTGTTCACTTTCAATGCCAAGCCATTTGGCTGATGCACCAGTTGAAATAATGATAGCATCGGCACTCAGCCAGAACTCTTCATCTACTTCCACTTTATAGGGCTTTTCTAAAAAATCGGCTTTTGTTACAATACCAAAACGAATATCGGCGCCCATGCGGGCTGCCTGTTTTTCAAAATGCTCCATCATTTCCGGCCCTTGCACGCCGTCCATATAACCTGGATAATTTTCCACTTCCGTCGTAATGGTAAGCTGCCCGCCGGGCTGAATGCCCTGGTATAAAACCGGGTTTAAACCTGCCCTTGACGCATAAATAGCAGCCGTGTAACCGGCAGGACCACTACCAATAATCAGGCAGTGTACATGTTCTTTTATTTCCATTTGATCTGAAAAATATTTTTTTAGAAAATTCTGAGGTGCAAAGTTGCCGCTATTATGGCAAATAAAA
>JBKJNG010000342.1:0-5404 GCA_046596065.1 Phnomibacter sp.
TTCTTCAACGGGCCCGCCTTCGCGTTGCACACGGCCACAACCTGCGGTTACAATCAGCGTTTGCCCCAGCGGATGCGTGTGCCATGCTGTTCTTGCACCCGGTTCGAATGTTACAGCGTTGCCGGCTGTGCTTGCAGGTGCATTTGGCTGAAACAACGGATCAATGCGCACCGTACCGGTAAACCAGTCGGCCGGTCCTTTGGCAGATGGTTGTGAACCAATTCTTTTAATTTCCATAGCTTATTGTTATGTCTTTAGCGATTGCATTTTTTACAGTCCTGTCGACTTTTCCATGGCTTCAGTATAGCGGTTGCCAACAATTGCAATTTTGGCAGATGCAGTTTCAATTTCCTGCAGGTCAGCGGGTGTTAATTCAATTAAAGCAGCTCCATTGTTTTCTGTTAAACGATGCAATTTGGTGGTGCCGGGTATAGGAACGATCCATGGCTTTTGTGCGAGTATCCATGCAATGGCTACCTGCGCCGGAGTGGCATTTTTTTTCATAGCCATATCACCTAACAAATCAATTAAACCCTGGTTGGCCTTGCGTGCCTCTTGAGTATATCGCGGGAGTATATTGCGTATATCGCCTTCGGCGAAAGTGGCGTTTTCGTCTATTTTACCAGCAAGAAAGCCTTTACCCAAAGGACTGAAAGCGACAAAGCCAATTCCCAGTTCTTCCAGTACCGGAAAAACATCTGTTTCGTATTTACGCGTCCACATAGAGTATTCGCTCTGTAACGCAGTTACCGGTTGTATCGCATGTGCACGGCGGATGGTATTAGCCCCTGCTTCAGAAAGACCGAAGTTCTTCACTTTGCCTTCAGCAATTAAATCTTTTACCGCTCCAGCAACATCTTCAATCGGCACATCGGGATCAACCCGATGCTGGTAAAACAGGTCTATCACATCAACTTTCAATCTTTTTAAAGATGCTTCTGCTACTGCCTTGATGTTTTCTGGCCGGCTATTGATACCATTCATTTTCCCATCCTGTATTTTGAAGCCAAATTTGGTGGCAATAACTACTTTTCCTTTAAAAGGTGCTAATGCTTCGCCTACTAATTCCTCGTTCACAAATGGACCGTACACTTCCGCAGTATCAAAAAAAGTAACTCCCTGCTCTACCGCTTTATGTATCAGCTTAAACATTTCTTTTGTATCAGCAGCGGGGCCATAACCAAAGCTCATTCCCATACAGCCAAGCCCGATTTCAGAAACTTCAAGGCCGCTGTTTCCAAGTTTGCGTTTTTTCATTCTTGTATTCATAAACGTTTCTTTTAATGATAATGCAAAGTTGGGTAAACAAATGGCTATAAAACAACGAAATTGAAACGAAGGTTTACGAAAATCAAACAGGAACAGCATTCTAACTGTTCGATTAATCAGACAAATCGGTTGACTGATTTAAACGCCTTCTAAATGTGCACAGCTTACTTGTTAAAAACAAGTTTATTAGCATGGTCAATTTCATCCTGGTTAATGGTGTGTCCCATGTTGTTGTAAATTTTTTCAGTAAGATTAGCATGCATGGTTTTTAAAACATTAGTAGTTGTATACACTCTTTCCACTGGCACATGCGGGTCGGGATTACTGGTACCAATAAAAACAGGCATGCCCTGGAAATCGCCCTTATAATTTTCGCAATATATCTTATCACCAATTAGTCCACCAGTAAAAGCAGCTACACCACTATAATTATTGGCATTGCGGGTTACAAATTCCAGTTTTAAGCAAGCGCCTTGTGAAAGCCAGCGAAGTAATATTTTCTGCAGGAATGCTTTGCCATACAAGTCATCTACCAATTCTTTTATTAAATTTAAAGCTGATGAAAGCCAGGGCTCATTTTGCGCTGGCAGTGCAAGAAAAGAATAAGGATACCAGGTATTATTTGTTGCCTGTGGTGCTATTAATGAAAAATCTTTTACTGCTAACTTTGATGCAAGAGACAAAATACTTTGTGCACTTGCGCCCCGGCCATGCAACATGATTAAGACTTTACCCTTTGCGCTTATTTCCTTTCCGCAGTGATTATATTTTTTTGATGCATGATTATTTATAGTTATTTATATTAATTGCTTTACACATTTTCTTTCTGCCATACATCGGTATATTCTTCGGGATGGCGTTTAAACTGTGCATGCACATAAGCACAAAGAGGAATCACTTTCAAATCGTTCTTTCGTACATAATCTACCATAGCATCCAAAAACTTTTTTTCAAGGCCTTTCCCTTCTACTTTGTCTGCCACCTCCGTATGATACACCGTTAAATTTTTACCTGAAATACCCACCACCATTTCACCTTTTCGCTTTACGCCTTCCATCACATAAAATGCTCCTTGATTTTTTTCGTTCAGATGCAGTGTTACTTCTTCCATAAAATAGTTTTTTTTAATAATCAGTTTTGAAGAACAGGCAGTGTATTTTCTATTCGCTTCCGGCTAATTTCATACTGCTTTGGTAATTTCAGTGTTGTTCCCAATTATTTTAAAGGCTCATCTCTTGTAAAGCCCGGATTGTCGCTATGAACCGGATATATTTTTCTTCCGCTGTTTCGCTGAACGATTGCAACAATCGTTTTTGTGTGGCAACAAAATTATTTTGAATAATGATCCTGAAATAGCGTTCCAGCTTTGGTATTTTTTGTATGGCCATTTCACAGGAAGATTTAGTGATCAGCAAAAGCTCTGCCTCTTCTAAAACATCCATATTTAAAAATGATGGTTCACCGGTTAGATAACTGGATAGGTCTGCCATCCACCAGCCTTCGGAAGCGAATTGCAAAATATGTTCGCTCCCTTTTTCGTCAATTGTATACGAACGCAAAATTCCTTTTTCAACAAAAGCCTGGTATTTGCAAACATCACCTTCCTGCAAAAAATACTGCCGTTTCCGTAATCGTTTTGAAACGAACAGCGTTTTACATTAGTCAAACTCTTCCTCGCTTACCTTAATAACGGAACTGATTTTAGTAGAGAGAAGCTCAAACATATTTACCTGGTTAAAACATAAAAATAGCTTCTTCCAAAGGTTTGAAAGCATTCCCTTGCTAATAGATCTTACGGCGATTTCTCAATCGAGTTTTTTCTTCCATACTTAAAGCCCGGGTATTTGCATGCAAAATCAGATTAAGAAGATAAGTTAGCGGAGTTGCGCATCTTGTATCTTTTTGAAAACGAGAGCGAGTTCATTGAACTCAATTTCTTTGGCTTTCCTAAATAAATTAGGCATCAAACACAGGTTTCTATAAATTCATTTTTTTGAAATAGAGAAGTATTAAGTCTTTTAAAATCAAAACAACAGGGGATCATTTAAAGTAGTTTGATTATGGCCTGGTTGTACTTTAATAATGTTATAGACCAGTCATTTTTTTCAGCGCTTTCCGGATATCGGGCTCCTTCAATGTTAATCTCTGAAGCTGCCTTTTCAATCTCATGCAAATCATTGGGTGTAAGTTCAACTTCAACAGCACCAATATTTTCTTCTAAACGATTCAGTTTCGTTGTGCCTGGGATGGGTACAATCCATCGCTTTTGTGCCAATAACCAGGCCAATGCTACCTGTGCCGGTGTAGCGTTCTTCTGTGTTGCTCCGGTTTTCTTCCTGGAAGCGGGGCAGGGTGTTGCGGAAATCGCCTTTATCGAATTAAGTGCTTTTCATCTATCTTGCCCGTTAGGAAACCTTCCCCAAAGGGCTATACGGAACGAAGCCGATGCCTAATTCTTCAAGTGTTGGCATGATCTCCTCTTCCGGTTTTCTATGCCACAAGGAGTAATCGCTTTGCAGTGCTGCTACTGGTTGTACTGCATGTGCCTTTCTAATAATCTCGGCCCCAGCTTCGGAGAGACCAAAGTGTTTTACTTTCCCTTCCTGGATTAAGTCTTTCACTGCACCTGCAACATCTTCAATCGGTACATTTAGGTCAAACCGGTGTTGATAGCACAAGTCAATTACATCTGTTGTAATCGCTTTAAACTTTCCTCTGCAACTTTCCTGATGTTTTCAAGACGGCTGTCCAATTCAGTCCATTTACCGTCGGCGGCAGCTTTCCATCCGAACTTAGTTGCGATAACTACCTGACCTTTGAAAGGTTTTAATGCTTCGCCGGGCAGTTCCTCATTCGTAAACGGTCCATATACTTCAGCCGTATCAAAGTAGGTAACACCTTTTTTCAACCGCTTTGCGGATTAAGGCAATCATCTCATTCTTATCGGGAATTGGGGTATAACCAAAACTCATACCCATACAGCCCAATCCAAGTGCAGAGACTTCGAGCTTGCTGTTACCTAATTTTCTTTTTTTTCTAATTTTTATATTTCCATCATCCTATTTGTGCAAAAAAACGGCGGACAGTTAAGTTGCTCTTGCAATCTTAAAAATCCGCCTTTACTAAAGCCTCTTTTTATGCACTTATTTTCATTTTCCCTATAATCTTATCCAGCGTAATTGGGTAGTCCCGCACCCGTACACCTGTTGCATTATATACAGCATTGGCAACGGCTGCTGCTACGCCAACAAGCCCTAATTCGCCAATGCCTTTCGCTTTCATTGGTGACATAGTTGGGTCCATATCTTCCACAAGAATTACGTCCTGGTGTGGGATATCGGCATGAACAGGTACTTCGTAACCTGCAAGGTCGTGGTTAACGAAAAAACCAATGCGTTTGTCCACCACCATTTCTTCCATCAGCGCTGCACCTACTCCCCACGTCATACCGCCAATCACCTGGCTTCTTGCTGTTTTTGGGTTTAAAATCCTTCCTGCATGGCAGACCCCTAACATCCTCCGCACCCTGATTTCACAGGTATGCGCATGCACGGCAACTTCAACAAAATGTGCCCCAAATGTATCCTGTGAATACTTACTCGAAAGGTCTCCATAGGTCATCGCGTCTTCAGCAATCAGGTCGGCTGTTGCAGCAGCAGCAGCAAGTGGAACAATGCGATTACCAGACCTAACATTGCCATCGGCAAACTCCACTTCTTCGGGGTTAAAGCCAAGCGTTTTTGCCACAGTTTCGCGAAGCTTTACACAGGATGCATACACGCCTGATGTGGATGATGCCGCTCCCCACTGTCCACCCGAGCCAGAAGATTCGGGAAAGGTAGAATCGCCCAATTTTACTACCACTTTATCAAGGTCAACACCCATCATTTCCGCTGCCGTTTGGGCAATAATGGTATAGGTGCCGGTTCCAAGGTCGGTCATATCGGTTTCTACCGTAATGATTCCGTTTTTGTTAAGGCGTACCCGGGCTGCAGATTTGGTAATCGGCGCACCACGGATGGCAGCCGCTACACCAATGCCAATCAGCCATTGTCCGTCACGTATAGAACAGGTTTTGTCTGCCGTTTTTCCCAACCAAATTTTGTAGCGCCTGTCCGCAGGCACTCAACCAGCA
>JBKJNG010000359.1:0-3020 GCA_046596065.1 Phnomibacter sp.
ATGTGTAGCGGAATCTGCCGTTGCAGCTTACCTGGCTCATGGGGATTTCATAGGCTGTTGTACGAATGATTGTGTGGCGCCTCCTGTTCGTACTGCCACCACATCCTCCAGGGTACCGGTAGCCAGAGAAACCGCTACAGAGCTTTCGGTTAAGGTGATGAACAATCCATCGGTAAGCAACATACCATTCAGGTTGAAAGTAGTAAGTAACAATGAACTTGATGCTATTCAAATGCGGGTAATGGATGCAACCGGCAAGCCTATAGAGTTTAAGCCGGGTATGCGCAGCGGACAAACCGTGGAAATTGGCAGAACGTATGTACAGGGAATGTACTTTGTAGAAGTGCTGCAGGGCAACCAGCGCAAAATGGTGAAACTGGTTAAGCAATAAGATTTAATAAATGTGATTGTAAATCCCGGTGGCGCTGCTACCGGGATTTTTTTTAGATGGCCTTGAAATTAATAGCAAAAGGCTGGGAAAAGCATGGCAATAGCTTGCGAACAGGCTGGATACAACAGGGATAACGTTTACCCGGCACCTTAAAAGGAACTGGAGATTAGCTTCCTGTTAAAACGCACACAGCAACATCCGGCAATTACAGGATATCTGGCCTGCTACTGCCACTGCATTACGACAAATCCCTGGTATTGTTGTGCAACATGGGCTAATTTATTAAATGAGATAGGTGACTTATCAGGCCATACCAACATCCTGTAAGTTGATACATGTAGATGACCGTAAGGTATATTAGTTTTATACAGGCAGTCAAAGCAGGAACTATTTAAAAGATGTTTTTTAATGCGAACAGATTATCTGAAGCTGTAGCTAAAAATTATCGGGATCAGCACGCTTAAAGCTGCTTGCTCAATGCTTTGAAATAATAAACAAAAGTGTTATTTTACTTTCTAAAATCCTCTAATATGAAAGCTTTAATGGTAATTGTTATTATGGTTCTTTTCTGTTTTCAAACCAGTGCGCAAAAATTAGATTCAGCCTCAATTGCAAAACTATCGCCCGAAAAACGCGATGAAGTAAATGGGTATTTACACAAGGCTAAGAGTGCAAAAACAACGGCGCTTGTATTGTGTATTGGTGGCGGAACGCTGGCTATAGCCGGTATGGCAGTTGTATTATCTGAGTTCGGAAATGATGTATGGTTTGATGGGCAAGACCCAACGTTGTCTGCTACTGGGCCAATTTTATTTTATACAGGTGCGGCTGCGGCCCTTGCCAGCATTCCTTTTTTTGTAAATATTCACAAACAAAGAAACAAAGCAAGGGCTGTTTTGTACCAGGATAAAGGCGTAAGTATTGCACCACAGGTAACATTGCCAAACACCCGTTCGTTTGGCTTAAGAATCATTGTGCCGATAGGAAAATAAATTGTTATATGTTTTGATTGAATACATAATAGTCAGTGTAATGTTTTTCAACTTAGGAGTAATTAATACTATTGTATACATCAATTTATAAATAGCAGGTTATGAAATATTATGCGATAATATTAATTGCCTTTATTGCTACAATAAGTGTTAAGGCCCAAAAAATTGATGCTGCATCTTTGCACAATTTGTCACAGGCAGATCGTGAGAAAGCAGATAGCTATTTAACAAAGGCTCATGCTGCAAAAAAGAGTGCTATGATTTTAAGCTTAGGTGGTGCCGCAATTGGGGCGATAGGTGTTGGTTTAACGGTTGCCGGGTATGCACAGGGATCGGGTCAATTTTTCGGTGGCGCATTTGTATTGTTATCAGGCATTACCTGTGCAATCGTAAGCATCCCCTTTTTTGTAAAAACCCATGTATACCGAAACAAAGCAAGGGCAATTATATTTGCTGATAAGGGAATTGCTATAGCACCAAATCTTTTGCTTCCAAATACACAAAATATTGGTATAAAAATAAGGTTACCTATTGGTAAATAGTTGAAGGTAAAAAGCCTTTGTTTATTTACAACCCGATAATGCATCCAGATGCATCCAGGTATTTGAATCAATTTTTTTAAAGTAGCGTATACACATCAGATGACGGTAGTATTTTTAGTTTGATTAATATGTTAACAGTCATAATCCAAAAATGCTGGCATAAAAGTTGTCATTTATAAATAGTTAATACGTAAAGATAAAAAAGCCCCTAAGCATTTTATATTGATACAGCGAAGGCTGTTATTGCCGCAACTATAAAAAGTTGCGGTTTTTTTTATTGTTTTTTTGTTGATGATAAAAAGGTCCGGTCCATAAATCATCGGATTTTTTTCAGCACAGCATAATTATCGAGGAATATATGGTCGTTTTTATTGCTGGGGAAACGGCTTTATAGCGGGCGGAATTATCTATTATCATTTATCCATTATCAAAAAAAGATCCCGGCCAACCTTTCGGCCACCGGGATCTTTTGTATTGCTCTTTCCGCTCCGTGAGAGGGGAAATGAAGTTTTTAGTAATCCATACCACCCATACCTTGTCCGCCGCCCATTGATGGGGCAGAAGATTTAGGCTCCGGTTTGTCGGCTACTACACATTCGGTAGTAAGCAACATACCAGCGATGGATGCGGCCATTTCCAGTGCAACACGGGTCACTTTTGTTGGATCAATTACGCCTGCTGCAAACAGGTTTTCGTACACTTCGGTACGGGCATTGAAGCCATAATCGCCAGTTCCTTCTTTAATTTTCTGTATAACGATGCTGCCATCGATACCAGCGTTAGAAGTAATGATACGAACTGGTTCTTCCAGTGATTTGCGAACGATAGCAATACCGGTTGTTTCATCGGCATTAATACCTTTTTCGTCCGCAAGACTTTCAATAGCACGAATGAAAGCAACGCCACCACCCGGTACAATGCCTTCTTCAACAGCTGCACGGGTTGCATGAAGGGCGTCATCCACACGGTCTTTCTTTTCTTTCATTTCTACTTCTGTTGCAGTACTTTATATTGGTGCTGCTACAGAAGTAGAAATGAAAGAAAAGAAAGACCGTGTGGATGACGCCCTTCATGCAACCCGTACAGCTGTTGTAG
>JBKJNG010000363.1:0-3418 GCA_046596065.1 Phnomibacter sp.
ACAGGTAAGGTAGTGAAGTGATGCAACTTCTATCATTCTCCTCTTTCCGGCGTATTTAAAATGATAGGCGGCAATGTTTAATGAATGTCCGTATCATTTTTGGGGATTCACAACTGCCCACTTATAATTTGTTGTGAAATGTTTTGGAAAGAATAAGTGCCGGAGTAGAAAAAAGGATTTAATAAACCCTGCCTTATTTGTGATCAAACAGGCTGTAATACTAAAGCGTGCTGGCTTATCTTTATTCAAATAAAGCACCGATTGCTATGGCTACTCCAACGAAAAATAAAGAATCCGCCACTGTTAAAAAAGCAAAGGAAATAGTTGCCCCTGCGCCGCCTGCAGCAGTTAAAAAACCAGGGGATGGTAAAACCGTGGCGCCTATAAAAAAAGCTGCTAAGGCAACTGACGTAAAAGCATCCAAACAAACTATTAAAAAAGCAACTGTACCACCATTGAGTAGTGCAATTGTTAAATATGAAGACATCAATTTTATAGACAGTACCAAACCTGCATGGACATACAGTCGTTTTACACCGGAAGATATTCAAAACTACCAGCAGGGAACTTTATACCGTGCTTACGATTTGTTTGGTGCGCACGAAATGGAAGTGCTGCAAAAATCCGGGTATTACTTTGCTGTGTGGGCGCCCAATGCAACTTCAGTAAGTGTAATTGGCAACTTTAACCATTGGAAACCACATGCACATGAACTCTATGCAAGGCTAGATAAAAGCGGCATTTGGGAAGGGTTTATTCCCGAATTACCAAACGGCGAAGCTTATAAATATCACATAGTTGGTTACCAGGGCATCAGGCTTGATAAAGGCGATCCTTATGCAAGATTTTGGGAGAAAAAACCCGCCACAGCATCTATTACCTGGAACAGCGATGCTTACCAGTGGAACGACGCCATGTGGATGAATACCCGCGAAAAACACAATTCGTTAAAAGCTCCCTGGAATGTATACGAAGTACACCTTGCCAGTTGGATGCGGCCCGATAAAAATAATGAAGATGCCTACAATAGTTACCAGGAAATAACCGAAAGGCTGGTGCCGTATGTAAAGGAAATGGGCTTTACCCACGTGGAATTAATGCCGGTAATGGAACATCCCTATGATGGAAGCTGGGGTTACCAGGGCACAGGCTATTTTGCGCCAACGTCAAGGTTTGGCAGTCCCGAAGATTTTATGGCCATGGTAGATGCGTTTCATGCAGCAGGAATTGGTGTAGTACTCGATTGGGTGCCTTCACATTTTCCTTATGACAGCCATGGTTTGTACATGTTCGATGGTACGCACACCTACGAGTACGCCGATATGCGCAAAGGCTATCACCCCGATTGGAGCAGCTACATTTTTAATTACAAACGCAACGAAGTAAAAAGTTTCCTGATAAGTGCTGCACGTTACTGGTTCGAAAAATTTCATATTGACGGCATTAGGGTTGACGCTGTAAGCAGTATGCTGAAACTTGATTACAGCCGTAACGAAGGTGAGTGGGAACCAAACGAATTTGGTGGTAATGGTAATATTGAAGCAATTGCGTTTTTAAAAGAATTGAACGAGACTTTATACCGTGATTTTAAAGGTATTCAAACCATTGCCGAAGAAGCTACCGATTGGCCTGGAATTACTAACCCGACTTTTGCAGACGGTCTTGGTTTTGGTATGAAATGGATGATGGGCTGGATGCACGATACACTTAATTATTTTAAGCGGGATCCTTTGTTCAGGAAAGATCACCAGGACCAGTTCACTTTTAGCATGATGTACTATTATGATGAAAATTTCATGCTGCCATTAAGCCACGATGAAGTGGTACATGGCAAAAGCCCCATGCTATATAAAATGCCGGGCGATGATTGGCAGAAGTTCGCCAACCTGCGCTTGATGTACGCGTATATGTTTACGCACCCCGGTGGAAAGTTGTTGTTTATGGGCAACGAGTTTGGCGCCACCAACGAGTGGAATCACAAGAGCGAACTACAATGGGAATTGCTGCAATACAACAGCCACAACATGCTTAAAGAATGCGTGAAAGATATACTACATCTTGTAAAGAAATATCCTGCTTTTTACGAAAAGCAATTTGACCATGGTGGCTTTGAATTTGTTGAAACAAACCGCAGGCAGGAATCGGTACTAGCATACAAAAGAAAAGGTGAGGATGAGAAAGACGATATACTGGTTATATTAAACTTAACGCCGGTAGTTCGGCACGATTTCCCCATCTGGATTAATGGTAAAAGCAAATGGAAAGAAATACTGAATACCGACAGTAAAAAATACTGGGGAACCGGAGATGTATTAAATCCAAAAATTAATAGCAAGCTGGTAGATAAAAAAGAAAAACGTTACGAATTGAAAGTGCATTTACCAGCTTTGGGAGCGGTGATTTTGGGGTGAGCGCATACAATAATAAAAAAGGTTTAGTGAAGTAATTCGCTAAACCTTTTTTTAAGGATACATTGAAAATTGAGTATTTAAGATTGATGTTTCCAGGCATAAGCGTTAGTGGATTTATTGAGGTTTGTTTAAACAAGATGAATCTTTACTTAGGGTCTGCTGATTTTCTTACAACCGCTTACTGGACTTAGGTTTTGACTACCTTGTATCAACAAAAAGTGCAAGGGAAAATGGCAAAAGCTCAGAAAAGCCGTGCATCGAAGGCTCCTTATATTAGTCCCAATCAGTTATCGTTAGTGGGCTTTGAGTCGCCGTTTACAACACATTTAAATCCTGACAACCGGTGGGTCAAGATGGCCAGGCAAATTCCATGGGATAGGATTACTGATGTTTATTACAAACAGTTAAACAACCGGCTTACTGGTGCCAATGGCATTAACCCCAGAGTGGCAATTGGGGCCATTATTATTAAGCATATCTGCGATCTCAGCGACCGGGAAACGGTGCTCCAAATCCAGGAGAATGTTTACATGCAACATTTTATTGGCTATTCCAGCTTTAGTGATGTTCCTGTTTTTGACCCCTCTTTATTTGTTGACCTGCGTAAGCGTTTTGGAACAGAGCAGATCAATGAAATCAACGAAACAATCATGGGATTGGTAAAAATGCATAACGAAAATGCCGGAGAAGATATTGATAAAAAAGATGATAACATTGATGGGCCACCGCATTGCATTAATAATGCTGCCGATGCGCCTGAAGTTAATGAAACCACCAAAGCAGAAGCGGAAAGAATAGAAGCATTAGCAACACCAGCGCCACCCAATTCGGGGGAGCTGATAGTAGATGCTACAGCATGCCCGCAAGACATAAGCTATCCTACAGATTTGAATTTACTAAACGATGCCAGGGAGAAGTCGGAAAAACTGATAGACATTCTACACCGGCAGGCTAAGTTGCTTGATAAAGAAACTATTAAACCCCGTACTTACCGTAAAATAGCAAGA